>JAPLFQ010000026.1 GCA_026390595.1 Ignavibacteriales bacterium | reverse complement strand
ATGATGGTACTTCTCAAGCACGTCGGGATGTTTCTGAAACAACTCTATCGGCTTGATCAGGAGATCATCAAAATCCATTGCGTTGCTGCGATGGAGAAGCTTTACATACTCACCATAGATCGACCCGATCTTTTCATCGAGGAAATCGGAGGCGAGCTGAGCGTATTCTGCAGGAGGGATGAGCTGATTCTTCGCGGCACTGATCCGGGAGGCAACGGTTTGGGCCGTGATCTGCTGGGTCGATACGTTTACCCTCTCCATACAGCGTCGTATGGCACTCTGTGAATCATCAGAATCATAGATTGTGAACGCCCTGTCATAACCCAGCAGCGGTGCCTCTTTGCGGAGTATGCGGGCGAACATCGAATGGAATGTGCCCATCCAGACCTCCGAGGCTTTGTCGCCTACAAGCCTCACGATACGCTCCTTCATCTCTTTCGCGGCTTTGTTCGTGAATGTCAGCGCGAGGATCTGATATGGCGGAACCCCGCAGCTGATGAGGTAGGCGACCCGATAGGTAAGGACGCGCGTTTTCCCGCTTCCCGCTCCGGCAATAATCATAACCGGGCCATTCAGCGCTTTGACTGCTTCTTGCTGAACCGGGTTGAGATCTTTCAGAAAGGACATGTCACCTGATAGTCTGTACGTGGGGCAAAAAACGCTCTGAGTATAGCTAATTCGAAGACGAAAGGCAAGAAACGGGAGATGCTCGTTGGAGAAGATCCCTGGAACCTCACTCCTGTTTGAATGAGTCAATGGATAATTATCAGGCATCCACCGGGTGATGTGAACACTCTCGATCGCAGGGAAAAAGCAATCAGAAGCAGAGTTGTCAGAAAAAGGCCCGAACCCCCGCCCGAGCATTGTGTACTGATCCACGCCCCCCCTCTGAACGCCCGTCATAGTTCACGGTCATCTGAATATATTGGCTAATCCTGTAGTCAAAAGCAAGCCGCCAGAGGAGAGTCTTCCCGATGGATTCACCATTCGTGAACTCGTACGGGTACTCCTGTGAAACTCCATGGACGGGGGTATCAACTTGGACATCTTCCCGGTCCAACTCTCCGCGCAATTGGCCAAGAGAAAGAATCGCATACGTGAGATGAATGAACTGATTGTTCAGATTGGCCGTCGTGTTAGCGCCTAGAAAACGATTGACGATTTGCGACGCGCCAAACCCAAACGCAATTTCCCATTCCGGATAGGGACGATACGAAAACTCCGTCTTCAATGCTGTAGACTGCAAATCGCGTTCACGCGGAGAATCGATTGACGAATTCATTTGATCTACTTTGCTGCTGAATTCTGTTTGGTTGCCAATTTCTTTCAGAAGCTGAGTCCTGAGGCGAGCGCTCCGTTCACCCATGTAGGTCTTCTCGACTGAACCTACGAGCCGTAGCAGGCTTTCCCGTTGATTGAAACGAAGACGCAATGAAAAGGTCGGGTCGGATTCGAAAAGATAGACATCCTGCGTGAAGAGATTCGTCCCAGCAATCGTTGTGCTATCACTCAGAAATCTTGAGAGGCGGAGGGAGTAGATCTGAGACGCATCCGGTTCGGTGCTTTTTTCTTCCACTCGCGCAACTGTCTCCGTGGAGAGCGAGGCGAGAACCTTCTCAAGGATACTATGGCGCTGTGGAAACAACTTGGAAGGTGTAAATCGCAAACGCACGCCGGTCCTCAAATCTACAACGGGCACAAATCGATCGCCCGGGACGTAGATTGCCACGAATTCCCCGTCGAACCTGGCTAGTTCGAACTCGCTCTCGTCTGCGATCCCGTTTTGATTTACGTCCCCCTTGTAGGTGTAGTTGCCTGTCCCTCTTGGGACTCTGACGAACACGCGCCTCATCGACGCAGATCTCTCGCGCGCGAACTCGTACAACACGTCAGCGTCAACAGCCCGTTGCCAGGGAGAATACCGGAGTTGAGAACGCACGAGCATTGTGTTCGCCGCGATCCCGCCGCGGGCGGCGAATTCCTCCGATAAGTCGGTGCGCCGCAATGCCAGCGAGATCGACGATGAGAGGGACTTCCACTCCCTCAACCGGACATCATACAGCTGTGTCAATGCGTTGAACGCTCTCGTGAACGTTCCCGCAGAAGTGCTATCCTCCCTCCTCATCTGAATCTCCGCCGTTGCACGAAGGGGCTCCAGATCGAACAACGTAATTCCAGGAGCGATTTCGATGAATCGAAAGCTGCCCCGCTGAAGAGAATCCATCCCACCGAATCGATCCCGCTTTTCCTCAGTTTCAATTCTCATTGAGGGTTCCATGTTCCAAATCGTCGCAGCAATCGTTCCGTTGTGGCGTATCCAATCCGACTCCACCAGTGTGACGAGATCTCTGCTGCGAATGAGCTCGGATCCATACCTCATCGAAGGCAAGGAGGAGTCTGTGACTGCAATGTTTGTCGTCACCCGCGTTGAACGGAAGCTCCCCTGTCGATCGAGCAAACCGTATCCAGCGCTGAATTCAATATTGCGCGTGGGATTGTATGTCACCTCAGCCTGTTGAATGTCCTCATCTCCACCGGCAAGCCCGACGATGTTCCAGTTCCGGTTGAATTCGATTTCGTTGGAACGGTCAAGGGAGACAAAACGGTGATCCACAAATCTCTCAGACAAGCTGATTCCAAGGTCACCGAGTTTCAACGCACCGATCTGAAGTTCTTTTGGGCGATATTCTGCCCTGATTTTGTATGCGCCGCCCTGGTTGGTTACAGCACTCAAAGCTGACAATCTGTTCCGGTCAAAGGAACTGAGCGCGTAGTCGGCACTGAGCGTGAGATCAGATCGTGGCGCGAAGCTCAACCGCCCATTGAGGACCCTGTGCAGTTCCGGAATTGGCAGGAATTGGACAGGAAGATAATTTCCCTTCCCCAAGCCGGCGAGGACGTACCCTCCCCTGCTGGATCTATTGTAACCCAGCGAATCGGGCGGCATGTCAGGGAGTTGCGCAAACGTCGCCGTATAGTATGCTCTCGCATCTCCCGGCGCATAGACGAGAAACGAGCGTCGCTTCCCGTTGAGGAGAGTGTCCATGAGCGCATATTGCCCCTGGCCTTTCAGCGTGAGCGAATCGCGACCAGCGTAGTTCAATCCGCTCACACTGGCTTTGTACCGGTCAGTGCCGCTTGCAGCGATCACAGACCTCAAACTATCGTTAAGCGCCAGATCGATCGGCGAAGCAGGATCGTCTGCCTCCTGCGTGACTGACGTGAACATCCGGAGTCGATTCTCCAGAGCGGTCGCCTCAGCAGAAACTCCAACCAGGTTGCGTGTGAATTGGCGATCGGTGTATTCGAAGTCGACGGTGATGCGAGACGCATTCGTAATAAGCCGCCTGGCTGAAAAGAAGAGTTCACCAGTGCTATAGTCAATAGTATAGTCGTTCGTCTCTCCGCGAGTCATCGGTTGACCATCAATGAACACCTTCTCTGTCCCAGCAATCACAATTGGTCTGATGCCAGCATCCAGTGCCGTCAGAAGATATGGCCCCTGGGTGCCTTCAATACCCTGGAACTGGTTACTCGTATATTTACCGCGGGTCGTGCCTCCCGTTATGCCGATTGTGAGTGCGCTCCCCTGACCGAACACGTCACGCAACGAAGCGGTGCCGTTTGCTCCTTGCAGTTTTCTCGAAAGTCGCCCGAACTCTCCGCCATCTTCCACACGAATGGCGTACGTAAAATCACCCAGCGTAGCTCCGTACCGGGGGCTTTTCAGCTGAATGAATACTTTATCCAATTCCTGAAGTGTCTGGGTTGTCCCTTCAGGCTGTATGGGGACATTTTCATCCGTCAAGGCAGCGACAATGTCAAGATCTGACGATAGTTTCCCGGCAAGCTGCATGCGAAATCCCGAATTAAGCGACAGGTCCCTGTTCGATCCGACCGTAAGTCCTCGAAATATGGAGCCGCTTTTCTGTAACCCCGTACCGAAGACGTCATCCATCGAAAACCTGGTCAATGATGATTCCACCTTTCGGCTTGTACCATCTACGGAGTCGCGACGTGATGTGAGAGTCCGGTGCGAGTATTGCCGCCGGAGGGAAAATGGAGGGATCTCGTATAGAACGCTTATGGCATGAATCGACGAGTCTGCGAACAGGGCTTCCAAGCACTCACGGCGAAATGTGATTATCCCGCGGAAATACTCGATGTCATAGTCAAGACCGCGACGCAAGACACGCAGTGAATCGAGAACGACTCTTTCACTTCCCTGAACCACGAACGTGTGTGGCAAGGAGAATGATGAGTCAGTCGATGTTAACGGAAAAATAGCGAGATGATGGAGACCAGCCGGAGATCGGCTCGAGTCGTCCTGGGCCTGGAGAATGAAGGGTACCAGCGTAAGAAGCGCTATGGCGAGTTTTCGAAGCAAGGATGTTTTAGGATACTACAAATGTCGAGTGTGGAACAATCGTATCCTTAGCGCATCAACATCCTCCATAGAAGATTCGTGCCGAAGGGGGGACTCGAACCCCCACTTGGTGTGAGCCAAACTGGATTTTGAGTCCAGCGCGTCTACCAATTCCGCCACTTCGGCAAGTGACTATTCGTTCAGGATCAGGGCACCGTCGGGATTGCGCTTCTAAGAAACGCAGGACCTGGACCACTCTTGAGATACCTTTCTCGAAGCAGCCCTTCTCGATGCTTTGAGTCTAGTTTACAACGCCTGCGTATCGTGCGCTCGTAAAGCGGGCAGGCAATACCGCCACTTCGGCAAACCTGGATTCAGTGCCAGAGCACTTCACTGGTGTAAAAGTACAAATAAAACTCGCGAAATACAAAACTGAGGCCGCTGGCCTTTGACGCCGCGGCAACTCCGCTCTAAACAACGACAAAGAGCGAGTCCTCCGATCACGAAGCATCGGAAAACGTCAGGGCAAATCGGATGAGCCGATCTTCGACGATACCCAGAAACACATCGGGGTCCGCTTCTGGCGGACCCCTCTCGTTGCTGTGCACCCACCAGGACTCGAACCTGGAACCCACTGATTAAGAGTCAGTTGCTCTACCAATTGAGCCATGGGTGCGACTACATTCCTGCTGCCCCAGCATTCTGGGCGAACAAGGTAACCGCTGAGACAACCAAAAACTACTTCTTCGCAGGAGTTTGCTGCGGAGCCGGCTGATGCTGGGCCGGTTGTTGGATCGGCTGCTCTGCCGGCGGCAATGCTGCTGGCTGAGGCCCAGATTGGATGACGCTCTCCGAGGCTCTCTCTGTCCGGGGCAACACTACGAGATTGATGAACAACGCAAGCACCATGAACAGCGTTGCCAGGATTGTGGTTGTCCTGGTCAAGAAATCAGATGTCCTGCGCACGCCAAAGACCGTCCCAAGATTGCTCGAACCGAGAGTCCCGGCGAGCCCTCCCCCCTTGCTCGCTTGCATCAATACCGCAACCATCAAGAAGATACTGATCAGAATTTCGACTGATATGAAGAACGTATACATAGGTCTTCCTCTATGACATATAAAAACCCCAACTACTTTGGGGTTCGAAATTAATATACTCTGCAGAGGGGAGAAATGCAAGGCAATTCCTGCACGGCCTTTTACTCCCCTGAACCGAACGATCTGACCTTTGAATTCAGGTCGAAGCCTTTCTCGTCGTCTCCGCCAGCATCGAAGTTTCCTTCATATCCGAGCCAATTCCAATTACGAACAAGCTTTTTGCGTTCGCTTGCCTTCAGTTTGTTGAATTCCGGAATAATGTTCCGGAATGACGGATGGCGATTGTACTTGCCCTCGTCGACGACAGCAAACACCTTTTGCATCCGGAACAGTTCTTCAGCCTCGCCATCGTCTGCGATCACATCATGCGGAAGGATTGCAGACGCATTGTGCAGTTGTACGCACCCGGTCTTGATGAACTTTCCCTCGTCCTTGACACTGATCGTCACGCTGGGAAGAAGGGTTGACGCCTTAAGCAGGAAATCACATGTCAGATACGCGTTCCACTCATTGTCAGCAACCCTCGTGAACCCGCTAGCGAGGCAGTTATCGTAATAGCCTCCCCATTTGACGACCAGGAGCTTGTCCTTCTCCATCTGAGCGATAATGGCGCGCTCGCCGAGCCCGGCATCCCGAAGCACTTGATGTCTCTTGGAGATTACCTCCCAGACTGGCGTGTCGAGGTTTTCGAAATCCTCCGTATTCGGGAACACCACATAAGGCTTGAACGCAAGGCGGCCCGTGCTCCAGGCAAATTCGGAATTGTACCAATGTTGCAGACGCTCGACTTCATCCCACTCCTCCTCCGAGAATCGATTCGAGCTGTTGTCTTCTATTCTGTAAATGATCCTCCGCCCCATACACTACCTTCTCTCTTGCCTCAACGCACGCCCTGCGTTCTTCCGCGATGCATCAGTCCTCATCTTGTTCCGCCAACAGCGCAGCAGCATGTCGACGTATAACAGATCTACCTCGCTTCCATCATGAAATCAAAGATACGTCTTGAAACCGCTGCAAGAACCGCTTTCCCCTTGGCTGCGTCTTTCAGATCTTTGGATAGAACGACGAGGATATACCTTCGGCCATCAGGGAGAATCACGATGCCCGAATCGTGTTCAACGCCGTTGATGCTGCCTGTCTTGTGAGCAACCTTGACATCGGGTGGGAGCAAAGCCGGAATGATATCCCGGAACTTCTGGGCAAGAAGAATGTCGGTCATTTCTCGGGAGGACGATTGGTTACCCGCCTTCCCAACTGCAAGAGCGCGAAAAACAAGCGCAAGATCATGAGCGGACGTACGGTTGTTCAACCCCTTCTCGAATGCCTTCGAATCTTCCACACCACGCAACACCTCGATATCAGGTGCCCCGAGTTTCCGCATCGTGGCAGTGACGTTCCTTGCGTCAACGAGCTGAATCAAGATATTTGTCGCGAGGTTGCTGCTCACGGTAATCATCTGACAGACGAGTTCGCGGATGGAGACTTTGCCCCCGATGCGTTTGTACATCGATTCGTCGCTGTCATCTCCAAGATCAAGCTGGTACGGAGAACCATCGACAATACTCTTGAACTCATTTCGTATGGTCAGGCTGTCATCGAGTCTGAAGCGCCCCTCCTCCGCCTGATGGAAGACCTCGATCATCACAGGGGTTTTCATCGTGCTCGCTGCATGGAACATCGCCCTCTCATTGATCATGACATCGGCGCTGCCATCCAACGTTTTGAACGCGACAGCAAATGTCCCCTCAGCTGAACTGAGCATCTGGCGAATGTCAGTCCGGAGATTCTCGAGATTCTGACTTGAAACAACAGTTGGGACAAGTGTCATAAGAATCAGAATTATTGTTCGACTCATCTTCGAGATTCCCAGTTCATTGCCTGATGATCTCTAGTGAATCAAGTTGATTCGCTTCAAGTGCCGCAGCCGCATTCCGTCTTTTCATGACAATTTCCACAAGTCCGCTGCTCCCTGCGATGAGACACGAAACATCAGGAGGCGCTGAATCATAGTTCTCTATCCACCTGGCGATCCTCTTTGATCCGAGCTTGATGCCTATCAAGCCAGGGGGCCGCTGAAACCGAACGCAAGCGACATTTGTGATGATGTTCCCGAATCGATCGATACTAAGTATACTCGCTTTGACAGAGGGATGCGATTCGTCGACAAACGGAGCTTGCACCCAATCTACGAGCCGTTTCGTCCCGAGATAGCGTGGCGCTATCCCCATTGCAAGGTGTGCAGCGAGCGGCGCGAAGACGTCACGTCCATGAAAAGAATTCGAAACCAGGGGCGGGAGCATAGTGCGAACCCTCTTGCTCTCGAACTGGACGACGGTGACTGTATTTACCTTCTCTGACCATAGTACTAGATCAAGGATGCCATTCTGAGGCGCGACAAAGACGTGCTGACTGGTTTGGGCTATCACTATCTCCCTCGACGTGCCAACACCAGGATCCACCACACATGCAAAAACCGTGCGTTTCGGGAAAGAACGATACGAAGCCCATATCGCGTACGCCGCACGGGCTGGGTTGTGCGCCTCGACCTCATGACTGATATCCACTACATGCAACGACGGAGAGATCGAGTGCAAAACTCCCTTCATCGACGCGACGTAGTGATCAGACAACCCAAAATCTGTGAGGAGCGCAACCAGAGGCTGAGTTCTTGACATGGCGGGATTGAATGGAAGTTCTCGGAAGACAATACAGCGCCGCGCACGGCAGAGAACTGGACGCGCAGGGACCTTATCTACGACGCTTTCACGACGACGCTCTTCCCTTTTTTCGCAGATTGATAGATCGCGTCCACAATTCTCATCCGGTGGAGCGCTTCATCTCCGGTTGAGAGCACCGGATGCAGACCCCGTAGCGAACCTACCCAATGCCGCAACTCATTGTCATACGATTTCCAGTACAACGTCTGCGGTGTTTCATGCGACGCGGGCGTGACATTAACTAGGTTTCCATGCATCCGCTTCATGATACGGAAGGGATTCAGGGACCCTCCCCCGTCCATCCCGAAGCAATCGCAATAGAAGAAATCTGATTCCGACTCGAACGACCAGCTCGATTCAATAGTAAGCGTCGAACCATTCTTCATTTTTATGAAGACAACCGATGAGTCTTCCACACCCTTGGTGTTGTGGGAGTAATTTGACGCGATGACTTCTTTTGCCTCCGGCAAACCCATAAGCCAGAACGCAAGGTCGAACATCACGATACCCAGATCAAGCACCACTCCCCCGCCGGACTTCTCCTTCTTCGTAAGCCAGGGGCTCGTCGTCTTCAACTTGCGCAGCCATCCGGCCTTCGCGTAGAAGATCTTGCCCAATTCTCCCCCCTGGATCATGCTTTTGAGGATCATCGCATCCGGCCGGAATCGATTGTTCATGCCGACCATCAACTTCCGCTGATTCTTCTTTGCGGCATTCACGATCTTCACAGCCTCGTCGAGAGTTCTCGCAAGTGGCTTTTCGACCAGGACATGCCTCTTTGCCTCGAGCGACGCAACAGCAGCATCAAGATGAGAGAACGTCGATGTGCAAATGTCGACCCCGTCAAGATCCTCTTCAGTCTTCAGCATCTCCTCGAGGTCCGTGTAGTATCTGGGGATCTCGTATTTTCTTGAAACGAATTCAGCCTTGGATGCCTCCAGGTCACAGACCGCGACAATCTCGACTTCCGGTATCTTCGCGAGAATGGGGAGATGAACAGTCTGACCGATCGTTCCCATCCCGACAACTGCAATCCGCACTTTCTGCATAGCGTCTTCCGTTTCTTATCTGGATCCTGCCGCTTGAGGTGCTCCCGCATTCTTGCGGGAGAAAAGAAACTCGCGAACCACCCGCGCGATTCCCGGCCCATCGAGATTCGACATTCGGTAGAGCTCGCCCGGTGTTCCTTGTTCCACGAAATCGTTCGGCAGTCCGTGAAGCTTCACGGCCACACCTGTCAGCCCCTGCCTGCTCAACGATTCGAGCACTGCTGAACCAAACCCGCCGTCAGTCACGTTGTCCTCCACAGTGACAACGGAGCCAATCCGTTGCGCAACCGATCGGACGGCCTCATCATCAAGGGGTTTCACAAACCGCATATTTACCACTTCAGCTTCGATACCTTCAGCCGCAAGCAACTCGGCCGCCTCCAGCGAGGATGGCACCATGTTGCCTATAGCCAGCAGCGCAACGTGCTTCCCGATCCGAACTGTCTCGCTCTTACCGATTTCCAGCTTTTGAAACCCTTTCCTCAAAGACACGCCAAGGGAATTGCCGCGGGGATAACGGAGAGCTATAGGCCCATCCTTGTATTCGACAGCTGTAAACAACATATCGCGAAGTTCTTGTTCGTCTTTTGGCGCCATGACAACCATCCCCTGCACACAACGGAGGTACGAAAGGTCAAGTGCGCCGTGATGGGTTGGACCGTCAGCTCCTACGAGTCCGCCCCGGTCGAGCACGAACACTACATGCAATTTCTGGATGGCGCAGTCATGGACAACCTGATCAAATGCGCGCTGGAGAAACGTCGAGTATATTGCCGTCACCGGAATGTAGCCCTCTGTGGCCAATCCGGCAGCGAATGTCACTGCGTGCTGTTCCGCGATCCCGACGTCAAAGAACCGCTCGGGCAATTCGGTGTGAAGCAGGGTAAGACCGGTCCCGTCCGGCATCGCAGCGGTGATGCCGACAACTTTTGGATTCAGCCTGCACACTTCAACCAATGCCTCTCCGAAGACTTTGGTATACGCTGGCAATTCATGCGGTTTCTTTGGCGAAATTCCCGTGATTTTGTCGAACGGCGTCACACCGTGCAAGCGCGTCGCTTCTTTCTCGGCGGGAGCGTATCCCTTCCCTTTCATCGTCCGTACGTGAATCAGGATGGGACCTTTCAGATCCTGAACATGTTTGAAGATCTCTACGAGCTTGTAGACATTGTGCCCATTGAACGGACCGAAATAGCGAAACCCGAGGGCTTCAAACATCATTCCCGGTGTCACAACCGCTTTCACACCGCGCTCGACCTTTTGAGCAACCGACCGGAGGCGGTCTCCAAACGTATCCAGCTTGCCTGTCAACTCCCACACATTCGTCTTGAACTTGTTGTATGACGGGTGCGTCAGCGCTTCTGAGAAGTAATTGTGCAGGGACCAAAGGGTCGGGCGGACAGAGGAGAGCGAGACCATTTCATTATCGTTCAAAATGACGATCATATCTCTCTTCAAGAGGCCCGCGTTATTCATTGCCTCATACGCCATCCCGCCTGTCAGCGATCCATCACCAGCGATCGCGACAACCTTGAAGTTCTCCCCGTCAAAGTCCCTCGCGGTCGCGATCCCGAGCGCCGCCGATATCGACGTACTGGCGTGCCCGGCTCCGAAAACGTCATACTCGCTTTCATTCCGCTTGAGGAAACCGCTCAATCCGCCCAGCTGCCGGATCGTCTCCATCCGATCCTTTCGCCCCGTCAGTATCTTATGCGGATACGCCTGATGTCCGGTATCCCAGATGAGCTTGTCCTTCGGCGTGTGAAATGCGTAATGCAACGCCACGGTAAGTTCAACTGTGCCGAGGCCGGCTCCGAAGTGACCACCCGATTTCGATACGGAGTCGATGAGGAACTCCCGCACCTCAGCGCAAACCTTCGGAAGGTCCTTCACCTCAAGCTTGCGGAGGTCTTCCGGGAGATTGATCTTGCTCAAAAACTCGTAGTGCTGTTGTGAATCGCTCATTCCTGATCCAAATCTGTGACTTCAAATTCTCCGTCGACCGACTTCGCCAGTTTCCTGATTTTCAGCTCGGTCACTTTGAGTTTCTCAGCGCATTCTTTCGAAAGCGCAATTCCTTCTTCATAGAGCCCTACCGCCTCGTCCAGCGTCACCTTTCCCTGTTCGAGCGAGTCGATGATTTCTTCCAGCCGCTTGAGCGAATGTTCAAACGATCCCTTCGGCGTTTTCTTCGTTCCCATCATTGCACCTTCGTAGCGACTTTACCGTCGTGGAACTCTATCACAGCTTCGTCATGGGGCCGCAGTTCACCGGAACGCGTCACCACATCCTTCCCTTTCCGCACAATTGCATACCCGCGTTTCAGGATATTGGAGGGACCGACACCAACGAGTCTTTTCGACAGCGAATCGACATCCTGGGCGGCCCGTTCGTATCGATGAGCGAGGTTGACGCTCATCGACCGGGAAAGTTCATCAATCCGCTGAACAAATTCGCGAATAAGGTCTCTCGGCCTGTTGAATGCATAGCTTGAAACGAGGCCGCCAATCCGTTCGCGGTTGGCTGCAATCATCTGGAGCAGCGATTGCCTCATAGTATACTCATTGTTGCGAATAACTTCAAGAAGCTCCAGCCGGTCCGGCACAACGAGCTCCGCTGCAGCGGATGGAGTCGGTGCGCGAAGGTCGGCTACAAAATCGGCGATTGTGAAATCGATTTCGTGCCCCACTGCACTCACAACCGGGATCTTCGACGACGCGATTGCTCTGGCGACAATCTCCTCGTTGAATGCCCAGAGATCTTCCAGTGACCCACCTCCCCGCCCGATGATGATCACATCCACGTTTCCGTACTGGTTCATTTCCCGGAGCGCCTGCGCAATTTCGTCCGATGCGCCAGCACCCTGGACACGAACTGACAAGAGCACCACTTCAACAGCCGGGAACCGCCGGCCGAGCACTGTCCGCATGTCCTGCAAGGCAGCACCGGTTTCAGAAGTAATGATTCCAATTCTTTCAGGGAAGAGAGGAAGCGGGCGCTTTCTTTCCTCAGAGAACAGCCCTTCCGCTGCCAGTTTCTGTTTCAGCCGCTCGAAGGCAATCTGCAGTTCGCCAACGCCGACGGGCGTAATCTGATCTACGTCAATCTGGTAACTCCCGCGCGGTGGGTAGACGGTGACCCCGCCGCGGGCAATGACCTTCATGCCATCTTCAGGCGTGAAAAGGAGCCCGGAAGCCCTGCTGCGCCACATCGTGGCGGAGATCTGCGCTCCTTCGTCTTTCAGGGTGAAGTAGAGATGTCCAGAAGTATGCCGTTTGAAATTCGATATCTCTCCCTGGATCCAGACCCTCGTGAACCGCTGTTCGAGCGAGAACTTGATCTGACGCGTGATATCTGTGACAGATATGACCTGTTTTTCTATTGTCATGTGGGGAGACTCATAGACCTCCTTCTTTTTGAATATAAGAAACATTGCGATGGAGAGCACGAAGAATGTTCCTTCCGGCCCTTCGGGATCGCCAGCCAACTGGAACTGGAATCCACATCGACTTCATTACTCAGGCGGCACTTCTTTGGGACTTCGGTTGTTTGACCTTAGAGTACGAGCGCGGTCAAATCCCGGCTGCCCTCCTTGTCTTTCAAGCGGGCTATAGGTATATTTTCGAATCATTGCCACAAAGGAGAATCATGAAAACAGACGTCCTCGCCATCGGAGCCCACCCGGATGATATCGAATTGTCCTGCGGCGGTACGATCGCCAAACTCGTCAAGCAAGGCTACGGAGTCGCCCTCGCAGACGTTACTCAAGGGGAGCTGGGAACCCGCGGCACGAAAGAGATCCGCGCCAAAGAAGCACAGGACGCTGCACACATCCTCGGCGTAAGCACAAGGCGCAATCTGCGCATTCCCGACGGCAATGTTGAAGTCAACAAGTCAAACGTGCAGAAGCTCATAGTCCTCATCCGGGAGCTCAAACCAGCCATTCTCATTATCCCTCACTTTGTTGAACGGCATCCGGATCATGTGAGCACACACCATCTTGCCAAACAAGCATGGTACTACTCCGGGCTTCAGAAGCTGAAGACTTCTCAGGGGGGCGCCAGGCAGCTCCCGCATCGTCCGCATCATTATTTTGAATTCATGCAGTGGCACGAATTCGAATCCTCGTTCATCGTCGACATTACCGGTTCGTACGAAACGAAGATGAAAGCTGTCAGGGCGCACACATCGCAGTTCTTCAATCCCAGGAGCAGCGATCCCGAAACAAAACTGAGCAGCCCTGAATTTCTGGAAACCATTGAAACCCGCGCAAAGTACTATGGCCAGCGCATCGGGGTGAAGTACGGTGAGCCTTTTCTGACCCACTATTCTCTTGGTGTCAAGGACGTGTTCGACCTCATCATCCACAAGCGCTAAGCAAGCGCACCAAACGGCTGTGCACTCAAACCCATGATTCGTCGACGATCACAGACCACACAAAGACTGGACGAGGACAACCGCGATCTTGGATTCGGGTCAAAGGTCCTCCAGCAGAGCCACGAACGTTTCGTCAATCGTGATGGATCCTTCAATGTCTCCCGGACAGGTTTCTCTTTCTTCCGCTCCCTGAGCGTTTATCATGCACTCCTTCGAATGACGTGGGGGACGTTCTTTCTCCTGCTCATAGCGTTCTATTTCACCACAAACCTCATTTTTGCGTTCGGCTATTTTTTATGCGGTCCGGGGGCGCTTGCAGGATCACAGGCAGTATCAATCGGTGATCGTTTCCTCGAATCGTTCTTCTTCAGCGTACAGACTCTCGCCACGATCGGCTACGGCGGGCTGAGTCCCTCCGGCTTCGCTGCGAATTTCCTTGTCACGATACAGGCCCTCGTCGGAGGACTTGGTTTCGCGCTCGCGACCGGGCTTGCTTTTGCCAGATTCTCCCGCCCGAACGCTGAAATCGTATTCAGCGAACGGGCAGTGATTGCACCCTACAAAGACTTGACCGCATTTGAGTTCAGAATCGTGAATGCCCGGAACACACAGCTTGTCGAGGTCCATGCCACGGTCGTACTCAGCCGCATGGAAGAACACGCTGGCAAACTGTCGCGCAAGTTTCACGAGCTCAAGCTCGAGAGGAGCAGCGTAAAGCTCTTTCCGCTCCACTGGGTGGTCGTTCATCCTATCAACGATGAAAGCCCGTTGTCCGACGTTGCGCAGAGTCAACTCGCCGCGTCAGACGCGGAATTCATCATACTCTTGTCTGGCATCGATGAGACATCATCCCAGTCGGTGCACGTGAGATCGTCATACAAATACAGGGAAGTTGTTTGGGGCGCGAAGTTCGCTGACATGTATCTCCCCTCCGAAGGAAATATCCGGGTAGATCTGCGCAAGCTGGACGATGTGGAGCGTGTTGACTGACACCTTGCGTCTGAGTCCTCTGTTCAGTACCTTGAATCTATAGAATTAGAAGCATTCATCGTATCTCAGCAAATGAAATCCCGGACTACCATAGTAGTTGCATACGCGCTCGCAGGTCTATTCACGTTGTTCAACGTAGGGCTCCCGATCGTCATGTTCGTTTGCCCGATGATGAGCGATGGCCAGGTCTGCGACTGTAACAGTGCGCCCAGCGAAGGACTTTCGATCTCTTTTGAGGGCGCGAACTGCTGCAGCCATGTGGTCGTGGCGGAGCGCAACACAATGCCTTTTCTTGGCTCTGCGAAATATCAAGTCCCCGCAGCCGAAGTTGTTCTCGTTCTGTCAGCAATGACAATGCCCATAGCGGATCCCGCGCATCCAGAGCAGTTTCACTATGCATCCGACACGGGACCACCGGTTTCGCCCAACCCAATTTATCTCCTTTCTTCCGCTTTACTCATTTAGCATTCTTCGTTCTTCCCTGCATTGCCCTCAGAGGCCATTTCCTCAGTCTCGATACATAGCCACATCTAAACCAAGGAGCAACAATGAAGTACGCCAACGCGATGCTTCTGCTGGCTGTTCTCTTCCTACAGACTGCGATGGCACAAAGCGTGCATCCTTTGTCCGTCGACGCAAAGGCAGAGAACATTCAAGAACTCATCACAGAAGCGCTTTCACGAAACCCGGAGATCGCTGTCGAGATGCATAAAATGGAGGCGGCGCGTGCGCGCGTTCCACAAGCAGGCGCTCTCATGGATCCCGAACTGAATTTCAAGCTCATGGAAATCCCGGGTACCGACTTCAACAAGGCCACATTCGCCAATATCGAGCTCATGCAGGTCGTCACATTCCCGGCCAAGCTCTCCACACAGCGCTCTATCGCTGAACTCCTCACGGAACATGCTCAGCATGAGCACATGGAGACCGTGCTTGCGATCGTGGCTCAGTTGAAAACCTCTCTTGCGATGCTCTGGTTCGCCCGTGAATCGCTGACCCTCAATACATCGAACAGGGATATCCTGACGAAAATCCTGCGGTCCGCTGAGACCGCCTATACCGTGGGCAAAGCGTCACAGCAGGAGGTCCTGAAGACCAACATCGAGCTTGCCAGGATTTCGATGAACGAAGCAAAGATTCGTGAACAAATCACTAGCAGTGAGAGCACCCTGCGGGCGCTCCTCAATCGCAAGTCAACGGCACCAATCGGTCAGATTGATGTAGCCCGCGGACCGGTTCCTCTTCCAACAATCGACGCCCTGCTGGCGTACGCACACCGCAACAGGCCAATGCTGATGCACGATTCGCTCAACGTCCTGGAAAAATCTCTGACGATCAGCTTGATGAAGAAGGAATACCTCCCCGATTTCAAGTTCTCGGTCGAATACGTCCGCATGCCAGTCATGATGGAGAACCGGTGGAGCGTGTCCGCCGGGATCACCCTTCCCTTCGCTCCCTGGTCAATTGCGAAGGCGACTTCGAGAGTTCAGGAAGCAGAGGCAGAACACCTGATGATCTCGTCAATGTACACGGCTTCACAAAACAATGTGGAGCTGCAAATCCGTTCAGGCTACGCATCGCTGCAATCCCTGGAGACGCAGTTCCTCACAATCCGGAATACCATACTGCCTCAGTTGCGCCAATCCATCCAGCTTCTTCTGAGTGAATACGAGACCGGAACAACGTCTTACATGATGGTTCTCGACGGATACCGCATGTTCAACGAAATGCAACTCGATTACGCAATGGCACAAATGAGCTATCAGGAAACGCTTGCATCGCTAGAACGGTCCGTTGGGGTGACCGACATTCAATTCGTTGCTTCCTTTGGAAAGGACCATCATCAATGAGATATTTCATTTCGTTGTTCATTATCCTCACCGCGTTCGGGCTGCCGTTTTCGGGCTGCGGGTCAAAGAATGAAGGCCGCGACTCCGCGAACAATGAAGCGCATCGCCAGGCCGCATCTGATTACTATACCTGCCCAATGCATCCGTCGGTGAGGAGCGACAAAGCAGGAGTGTGCCCTGTCTGTCATATGACGCTGGTGAAGGTCTCCGAGATTGAAACATCAGCCGAATCTGGAAATCAGTCAGGATCCGTGCACCTCACGACCGCACGACAGGTTCTCGCGAACGTCGCGACATTCCAAACGGAATCGAGATCCCTCACGAGGGAGCTCATCCTCGCGGGAAAGATCTATAATGCCGAGCCAAACACGCAGCAAATCACAGCGCGGTTTGGAGGCCGGATCGAGAAACTCTCTATCTCGTACACCGGACAGCAAGTCAGACGCGGCGATCCGGTCGCCGACATCTACAGCCCCGAGGCCATTGCGGCTCAGCGTGAGTTTCTGGTTACGCTTGGAACATCGACTCGGGAAACGGAAGTACTTGACCATTCAGAACGCAGAGCTCCACTCCTCACCGAGAATTCCAGATCGAAGCTCCAATACTGGGGATTCACAGATACGCAGATCGACGAACTCGCCAGGACCTCAATCGTCAAAACGCTCGTCACTGTTCACTCACCCGTTTCCGGGACGGTGATCAGAAAGAATGTCGACCTCCAGCAATACATTGCTCCGGGCGACCCTCTCTTTGACGTGTCGGACCTCCGCACCGTCTGGCTCCAGATGGAGGTTTATGAATCCGAACTTGCGGCGGTTAAACTCGGCCAGATCGTCACGGCGACCATCGATGCTTATCCGTCAGAAGAGTTTCGAGGAACCGTGTCTTTCATTGGAGCAGTTGTTGAACCCTCCACCAGAACAGTCCGCGTGAGGGCGTCGTTGAACAACGCTGGCTACAAGCTGAAACCAGAGATGTTCGCTCAGGCTGTTCTTCACATTTCTCTTGCAAAGGCAATCGTCGTTCCGGCGTCGGCGGTCATCACTACGGGAAGAAACAGTGTGGTGTGGGTAGAAGGAGAAGCGAATCACTTTGAAGCGCGGGCTGTCAAACTGGGACACAGAGCCGGCGATTTCTACCAGGTGCTTGATGGATTGAACGAGGGAGAGGCAGTTGCGGTCTCAGGTGGATTCCTTATTGATTCGGAAAGCCAACTCCAGGTTGCAGCGACGGGAGAACACAAGAAATAGCACCGAGGGCCCGGCAGGCTCAATTCGTTTTTCGACACAGAATTCAGGTTGGCTATGATAGAACACATCATCGATTACTGTTCCAGGAACAAATTCATCGTGATCCTGGTATACCTCTTCATCGCTGGCTGGGGCATCTGGGCGGTCATCCATACGCCGACAGATGCGATCCCGGATCTGTCTGAGAACCAGGTGATTGTTTTCACCGAATGGATGGGACGTTCCCCGCAGATCATAGAGGATCAGGTCACCTTTCCGCTGGTCACAGCGTTGCAGGGTGTGCCAAAAGTCCATGCCATTCGAGCTCAATCAATGTTTGGGATGTCATTCGTCTACATTATCTTCGACGAGTCGACAGACCTCTATTGGGCGCGCAGCCGGGTTCTCGAGAAACTCTCGACCGTTCAATCTGCACTTCCCGCTGGCGCAAAAATGGAACTTGGCCCGGACGGCACAGGTGTCGGGCATGTGTACTGGTACACCGTGGAGGGGAAATACGATCTCGGAGCTTTGCGCGCGATTCAGGACTGGTACATCAAGCTGAACCTGCAGGGCGTCCCGGGTGTGGCAGAGGTCGCCTCCGTGGGAGGATTCGTCAGACAGTATCAGGTGAACATCAATCCTCAAAAGATGAAGTCATACGGCGTTTCGCTGGGTGACATCAAAAACGCTGTCATGCGCTCGAACAACGATGTCGGCGGCAAGATCATCGAAATGTCCGACGCCGAGTATTTCGTTCGTGGCCAGGGATACATTCGATCCGTGCATGATGTAGAGAATGCCGTTGTATCAACCGGCACGAACGGAATCCCCGTTTACATTAGAAATATTGCAACGGTGGAGCTCGGTCCGGACTTGCGGCGCGGTTCGCTTGAGAAGAACGGCGAGGGACAAGCTGTCGGCGGCATTGTGGTGATGCGGTACGGCGAAAACGCCAAGGATGTCATCGACAGAGTGAAACGACGGATCACAGAGATCACTCCGGGCCTGCCCAGGGGGGTCGAGATCAAAACGGCGTATGATCGAAGCGACCTCATCACCGCTGCAATTGGCACCTTGAAGAAAGCGCTTGTCGAGGAAGCGCTGATTGTGACCCTGATCGTCCTCATCTTCCTTCTTCATGTCCGGAGTGTCCTTCGGGTCATCATCGAAATACCGATCGCAGTTCTGATCGCCTTCATATTCATGAAACTGTTCGGAGTCACGTCCAATATCATGTCGCTCGGAGGGATTGCGATCGCCATAGGGGTCATTGTGGACTCCTCCATCGTTCTCGTTGAGAACGCCTATCGAAACGTCGCCCGTGCGCAGGAAGAGAAAGGGACTTTGGAAACGAAAGACTATGTGGAGATTTCCATCCTTTCTGCAAAGCAAGTCGCACCGGCTATTTTCTATTCCGTGGCAATCATGGTCGTCTCGTTCCTGCCGGTCTTTCTTCTTGAGGGACAGGAAGGCAAGCTTTTCCGCCCGCTCGCCTTCACGAAAACATTCGTGCTCGCAGGCTCAGCCATCATCGCGATAACACTTGTTCCAATGCTCATGACGATGTTGACACGGGGCAAGTTCAGAACAGAGAACAGGAATCCGGTTACCAGGGTTCTCAACAACCTCTATGCGCCGATCATCCACTGGGTGCTTCGGTGGCGGAAGACAACGATCGGTCTGAACATCCTCGCACTCGTCATTGCCGTACCGATGCTCATCAGAATGGGGTCAGAATTCATGCCCCCGCTCGACGAAGGAAGCCTGCTCTTCATGCCGGTAACACTCCCCTCCGCATCGATCACGGAGGTGAATCGCATCATGCAAACGCAGGATCAGATCATCAAGTCCGTCCCCGAAGTCGAGCTCGTTCTTGGGAAGGCAGGTAAAGCGGAAACCTCCACCGACCCTGCCCCCGTAAGCATGATTGAAAGTATTATCCTCCTGAAGCCAAAGTCGCACTGGCGCCCAGGTCTCACGACCAACGACATCATCGCCGAGCTTGATGCCAAGCTGCAGATTCCGGGAGTCCGAAACGGCTGGACTCAACCCATCATCAACCGGATCAACATGCTCTCGACGGGCGTTCGCACCGATCTGGGCGTGAAGATTTTCGGAAGAGACCTTGACACCCTCGAACAGCTCGCCATTCACGCCGAACAGATTCTTCGGCAGGTCCCCGGCGCAGCAGATCTCTATGCCGAACGAACACAGGGAGGATTGTTTGTCGATATCGACATCGACCGTGCCGCCGTTGCGCGTTATGGGATAAACATCGGCGATGTGCAGGACGTCATTGAAACGGCTATCGGCGGAGAAAACATCGGAACAGTGATCGAGGGGCGGCAACGTTTTCCGATCCGTGTGCGGTACCAACAAGACTTCCGCAACAATCTGGAGGCGCTTCGAGGTCTGCTCGTCCCGACGAACACGATGAGTCCGTCAGGATCGACGAAGATGACGACCTCCTCTTCAGCTTCTTCAGGAGGGGGATCAATGTCCGGTTCTAGTATGTCAGCAACGGTCCCGGCCCCTCGATCGAAAGCGCCGGACCAATCGTCGGGATCGCTGTTCAAAGGCAGCTACGTGCCTCTCAGCCAGCTCGCCTCGATCTCTGTTGCGCCCGGTCCCCCCATGATATCCAGCGAGGACGCACAACTACGATCTATCGTCTTCCTCAACGTCCGTGGAAGAGATATGGGAAGTTTCGTGAATGAGGCAAAGGGAGTACTCGACAAGCAACTCGTCTTACCGGCGGGATACACAGTCCAATGGAGCGGGCAGTGGGAGAACCAGATACGGGCAAAGGAGCGGCTGACTATCCTGATGCCACTCGTGTTCCTGATCATCTACGTGATGCTGTATTTTGTAACGAAGGATTTTCTGGAAGCGCTAGTTGTGATGCTCTCCGTTCCATTCGCGCTCATCGGAGGAGTATATCTCGTTTACATCCTGGGGTACAATCTCTCCGTGGCTGTCTGGGTGGGGTTTATCGCCTTGTACGGACTTGCTGTCGAGACAGGCGTGGTGATGGTCGTGTATCTCCACGAGGCCCTCGACAGGCGAGTCCGGGACCACGAGTTAGGTCGTCGCGGGACTATAACAAATCAGGACATTACTGAGGCAACCGTTGAAGGATCGGTGCTTCGCCTTCGACCGAAAGTGATGACAGTGGCCACGGCAATGATAGGCCTTGTTCCCATCATGTGGAGCACAGGCGTCGGAGCAGATGTCATGCAGCCGCTCGCAGCCCCAATGATAGGGGGACTGGTCACGTCCACCATACACGTCCTGGTCGTAACTCCCATACTATTCACATACATGAAGGAGCGGTCATTGAAAAAAGGGACTCTCAAACGTTCCCATATGTCGGGCTGGATGAAAGATTGACCCGATTGGTGCGGTAATCAAAGTACTGATGTATCTTTACAATCAACGGTAGCACACCATACACAATCACAAAGGAGACTCCTATGAAACAGATCTTCTCGTTTATCGTCATCGCAGTGCTGGCTATCTCAGTATTGTCGGCCCAGACAAAACCGAAGGCTGAAACGACAAAAACTGCAGCAAAGGTTGAAACAGCCATCGTCAAAGTGCCGACTGTTGTCTGCGGCATGTGTGTCAGCACAATTACGAAGGCTTTGAAAACAGTTGAAGGTGTCAAATCGACAAAGATCGATCTCAAGAAAAAGACCGCCACGGTGACGTACGCGTCAACGAAGGTCTCGCTTTCACAGATCGAGAAAGCCATCTCAAACGCCGGCTACGACGCGAACAACATCAAGCGTGATCCTGCCGCATACGAGAAACTGGACGCCTGCTGCAAAACCGATACAAAGGAGTAGCCCTCTCCTCAGGCACACCTCACAGAAACAGAAAGTCCCGCCAGGCAGCGCCTCGCGGGACTTTTCATTTTCGGTCCCAGGTTACCGGATCGTTACTCCCCTTCCCATTTATTTCCCTGACGACGTGCTTCCTCGACACGACGGAGTATCGTCAGCAGGAACCCGATGATGAGCGTGATGGTCCCGGCCCACACAAGATTGATCATCGGTTTCACGCTTGCCTCGACAACCAAAGTATCTTCCTTCTTCGGAGTAGACTCATCGACAGGCAATCGCACCGTGACTTCCACGACTGACTTCTCCGGTTCGCTCTGACTCGGCATCATCTGCTTGATGGCCAACTCATACGCCTTCCCTTCATAAGACACGAACGGGGTTGGAATGAACTCTGCCCCCGCCGGACCGCTTTTCATTTTCAGCTGAATGTCCTTCTTCTGCTTCCCGTCACTCACTCTGACTTTGGCGTTGATGAAGAATTCTTTCCCCTCAGCCATGGCAGCACGCTGGTCGTCTTTGAACTCGAAGCCCTGGAACTCAAGCTCGAGATCCTTGAGTCGCTGCGGTGAGCCCTTCGGCAACCGCAGAGGGACCTCCTGAGCCTGCCCGCCTTCTTCGACGCTGACCGGTGAGACGTAGAAGTCTCTGCTTATGAAGTTGATGATATCCGGATTGCGTATCGTTGTGTTTTCCTGCGTATTGAAGCGCATCAGAGGAGAAACGATCTTCTTGATGTTCCCTTGCTCCACCTGGATGTTGAAGGCGTACCGCTCGCTATCGAGTTCCTTGTATCCGAGGTACGTCAGGCGATATCCCAACGTCTCAACTGGTTTACCGCGTTCCAGTGAGACGGTCGCTTTGGTATCGTATCGCGCGGACGTTATGAATCCAAGGCACATCACGGCGATACCTATGTGTGCGATGGAGCCCCCCACGAACTTCGGATTCCCCATGAACACACCATAGCCCACCTGGATGTTGGAGAACAGCGAGAACGCCGCGCAGAATGCAAAAAGGAGTATCAAGGCGTCCTCCGGGCCGAGCATCACGAGGACAAGAAGCGTCACGCCAAGAGACAACGCCCCCGGTATCAGCATACTCTTCAAGAGCGAACGGGTGTTGGAATGCTTCCACCACAACAGCTGCCCCAAACCCGAAAGGAAACAGATCACGATGCCAAGAGGCAGGTTCGTTTTCACGTAATATCCCACTTCAACTGCAGAAGCTTTCCCCTTCAAGATCGAAGTAATGATTGGCGATGAGGTACCGATCGCAACGAACAGAGCGACGAAACTGAGTGTGAACGCCCCAAGGAATAACGCAAACTCTCTGGAAAAATAAGAGTGCTTAATGGGTACTACGGGCATCTCCCTCATCCGCTTGAAAAACAATCCGAAGCCGATGGCCGTAAAAACCGCTATGAACGCCAGCAACAGCCAATAGACCCACATGCCGGGATCCACGAACGAATGCACCGATGTATCGCCGAGAACGCCGCTGCGCGTCAGGAATGTGCTGTAGAGCGCCATCAGGAACGTCAACAAGCTGAAGACGAAATTCGTCTTCACGAACGCTCCGCTTTTTCTCTGATTCAACGCGGTGTGGATCGACGCGAGACAGATGAGCCACGGGATCAAAGATGAGTTTTCCACCGGGTCCCACCCCCAGAAGCCGCCCCAACCCAGAGTCTCATACGCCCAATAGCCGCCCATAATGATACCGGTCCCAAGCACCATTGACCCGAAGACCGCCCACGGGGTGGCGATTCGAATCCACGAAGTGTAATCACGTTTCCAAAGTGCAGCAACAGCGAGTGTATACGGAACAGCCATCGAGGAGAAACCGGTGAACAGGATTTGAGGATGGATCACCATCCAGTAGTTTTGAAGCAACGGGTTGAGGCCTCGTCCTTCATTCGGAAACTGCGCCCAAATGCCCTTGGCCGCGTCCAGCACGACAACATTTGCAAGTCCCGCAGGTATCGGCCCGGACTTGATGAGATCCGCAGGGAAACTATCCCAAATGAGAGCGAACGGGTTCTTCACGACGAGCATCAGGAGCAGAAACGAAAGGATCAGGGAGTAGACGGACATCACTTCGCCTTCGTAGTCTCGACGAGACGAATAAAGCATAAGGATAACCCCGATCACCGAGGTATACAACGCCCAGAGCGCAAAGCTCCCCTCCTGGCCGGCGTAGAACGTTGACATGAGCAACGGAAGGGGGAGAGTCGTTGAGCTGTATTCCCAGACGTATTTATACTGGAACTGATGTGTAATAATCAGATACAGGAGGATCGATGCCGAACCGATCAATGAAAGCGTGGCAAGGTGATAGCAGTTCCGTGCCCACAGGAGCAGGCCAGGAGACCCCTTACGCACGCTACGAAAATAAAAAAAGGCCGCGGCAAGCGCGGCCAGGAGAGCAAGACGAACAATATTTGCTGCGATCACACCCAACACGAGCATAGCCTTCTCCGCTGATTAGAGAGTTTTTTTGACTGCCTCCGACGTTCCTTCGTATTTGGACGGGCACTTTGTGAGAACATCCGTCGCATGGAATTCGCCGTTCACGAACTTCCCTTTTGCCACAACGCTTGTCGCCATTTCGAAGTTGTTCGGCTTGGCACCATCCAGAACAACTTTCGCGACGCGGTTGGCGTCATCCTTCATATAAAAGGAGAACTTCACTTTGTCGGCGTCGAAACTCGTTCCCTGCTCTTTCACCCACTCCCCTTTTACCTGTACCTTCTTGCTCATTTTCTCCGCCGCGGAAAAATTCGCGTACTCGACGTTCGACTCCACGAAATTCAGAGCGCCCAGGATAATCCCGGCGATCACGACGATACCACCAATGATGATTTTCAGTTTCATGCGTTCAACCCTTCTTCGAATGATCTTCAAGTTGCTTGAGGCGACTTTCTATGCGCATCAGGTACCAGACGATCCCTGCCCAGATGATCAGGACTATCGTCATCACGATAAACAGTTGGTTCTGACTAAAGAATTCCATCATAGCAATCCTCACGACTGATGAGAAGAACGTTCATGTTCCAGTTTTGCAATCCTGACCCGCACATTGAGAAGCCAGATATAGAAAAGAGTAAATCCAAGCAAGCCAAGCAGAAAGATCACGAGCATATTCGGCGACATCTTCAACTGGACAACCGGACCTGACCCGTCCGGATCACCCTTTGCGCCAGGGTGCAAGCCGCTCATGATCCGAGGCATAACAAAAATGAAGAAGGGGACCGTGATACCTGCGATAATGGAATAGACAGCCGACAGCGTCGCCCGTTTTTCATCAGTCTCCAGCGCAGAACGGAGGGCGAAATATGCTCCATAGATGAGCAAGAGGACGAATATTGACGTTTCGCGGGGATCCCAGTTCCAGAACGATCCCCAATTGAATTTGGCCCAGATCGCGCCAGTCACAGTCGCGAGAAAACAGAATAGGAATCCCAAACCGGCAGAGGAAACTGAAATGATGTCGTATTCCATATTCTTGGTTTTCAAATACCGAAAACCGTAGTACGTCCCGACCAGGAAGGCAACCACCGTGGTCCAGGCGATCGGAACGTGATACAGAATGTTGCGCGCTTTCTCCTCGAGACCCGGGATACGAGGAAACTCCAGCCATCCCTGGGGCGTCGGCGAGAGCGGAATTGCGAGTCCCGCGATCAGGACGAACGTGATCAGGAATATCGAGCCGTACTTCGCGAATTTCATATCAATCCTTCCAAACGTAGTCGAAAAGCAGGTACGATCCACCGGTCATCGCCAGGATATAGCCGATAAGGATCTGGAAATCTCCGAGTGCAGTGCTCAATTCTTGCCCGTCGAGGGATTTCGTCGTCGCCTCCATGACAGTCATCAGGAGTACAATCAGAATAGGAAACGACAAAACAGGGTACAGCGTTCCCCTCGTATTCGCCTTTGCGACGATGGCAGCGATAATTGTCGATGCGGATGCAAAACCCAGGCTCCCGAGCACCACCGTCCCGACAAAGATCGACAATGTTTTGATCACGAAAGCGTTCGAAAATACGGTCATATAGAGTATTGTGACCGCAACCGTAAGCGAAAGAGTCAGCGCCGTGTTGAAAAGGAGTTTCGCGAAGTAGACAGTCGACGGCGTAGCGACGAGTTGCAGGGTCATCGTCGTCCCTCGCTCTTCCTCGCTGACGAACGTTCGTGAAAGCCCGGACATCGCGGTGAAGAAAACCACGACCCAGTACAGTCCCGAAAGGACGCTTGAGGTCGGTTGATCAGAGCGGAGTGCGAAAACTATCGTCGACACTGCGGTCACCACAAACATAAGGAGAGCATTCAGCGCATAACGCGTCCGTAACTCAGAATGCACATCCTTTCTGATCAGGGCCAGTGTACTCGATATTGCTCTCATACCCATTTGTCAAAAATAAGAAAGATCATTGCTAATGGCAAGCGATTCACCTCCGGGGATTGCTCATTCCCAAAGAAATACTCTTCTCGCACCACGTCACTTCCTCAGCATCATTGGTCGCCACGATGAGGATGGAGTCTTTTTTTTGATCCATTGCCCTTCGCTTGACCATTTCTATTCCGTCCGAATCCAGATTCGATGTAGGCTCATCCAACACAAGAATGTCAGGTTTATGGATCAGGGCAAATGCGTACTTGAGTCGTTGCCGCATTCCAGACGAATAGGTGCGCAGAAAATCGTCCTTCCGTTCCCACAATCCCACGTCCTGCAGCACTTCTTCAATTCTTCCCTTTTCCAGAACACGGTCCGATCGTATCTTCGAAAGCAATTCGAGGTTTTCCCACCCGGTGAACTCATCATACAACTGCAGATACGGACTCACCAACCCGATGTGGTTTCTTACATTGTCGTGTTCGATTGACTTCCCATCCAGCGTATACGCGATCGTTCCCTTCGTCGGGGACAGCAGCCCGCAAAGAAGTTTTACGAGAGTCGATTTCCCCGATCCATTGCGGCCAGTGATCGCAAGAGAATCGCTCCTACCCAACGTGAAGGAGACATCGCGAAAGATCGAGCGCCGGTTGAATTCCTTTGAAACATCCGACAGCGTCAGTGTCATCGAGCTCATTGTATGATCGCGACCTTCCACTTGAATTCCTGATCACCGCATCTCACCATAACGAAATACACGCCTGATGAAACCGAGCTGCGGAGGTCTGCTGTCGGCAATTCGATGTAGGAGTTTCCAAATAGCTGCTTGACGGCGTATTGCCGGGTGAACACGAGCTCAACTGCTCCGTTCATCAGAAAGACCTCTGCCTGATTCTGCGTCGCACCCTGCACCGGGAGAACCAGCTTCGAATCCTGAGCCAGCCGCACGGGATTCGGGGATGGATCCGGAGCCGTATTCGCATTTCCTCTTGTCGAGGCGAGCATGTACTGCGTTCTCCACATTTTCGGATCGCCCGCCGTAAATGTGAGTCCCAATCCCCTCGCAACCTTCTGGTATGGTGGTTTCAGGTCCGTGGCACTCAGGTTAATCTGAAGATTTGATTTCGAGGCGTTCAGATCCTGCGCCCCTTTCACATCCACATTGGCGATGATCGCCGTAATCGTGTCGGACGTAAGCACGATCTCGTAAAACTGCGTTGACAGCGGAGGAGCAGCGCTCGAGATCGAAGCCGTCAGCCCCGTGAAGGTGGTGGTGACATTCGGCGTAACCCTGGGATACCGGTTCCCTTCGACATAGTACTTGGATGTGTTCGCCCTGTCGGATGTGAAGTAATTCCACGAACTGAAAAGAGCGAATTCCGACTCCAGCGAAGTGCCGTATGTCGGCAGCACGGCCGCCATGCTTGCAATCGGAGGGGCCGATTTGATGCCGATCCAGAGATCATTCATGACTTTCCTGCCAAACCGCTGTTCGAGGAAGAACGCCCACACGGCGCGTTCATAGCCGCCATAGAGAGAGCTATTGAGCGGAAGTGATTGATTCAATGCGCCTCTAAACCTCTGGAAGTAGTTTGGAGCGTCAAACCAGTAATCGTGAACGCCGGGGGAAGAGACCTTTTCCATCCATACCGCAGAAAGTTCGAGGAACCATCTGTCCATATCAGGAACAGTCGTCCAAATCCCGTAGCTTCCCACTTGTATCGCATGAAAGAACTCGTGAGCCGCGGTGATTCGAAGCCCGTCGATGCCGGGAGTTCTGTATCCAAGGAAGTCGTTCTCAATCAGCGTATACGTTGTGTATCGCTGCCTCGAACCATTTTCGACAATGTCACTTTGCGACCATTCCGTTGACCCGAATGTGCCGGAGCCATAATCCTGTATATACACGTCGTACTCCGGACCTCCTCCTTGCACTCCATCGCCGGGTGGCGACGCATATCGAAGGGTATCAATTTCCAGTTTCCAGGCATAATCGAAATAGTATGCCACAGAGTCGACATATCGCTCGACAGTATCGGGAACTCGTTGTCCGTTCGCTCCAGCCGTTATGAGAGCTGGTGCGTCGAATCCGGTCGTGTCGTAGTGGATACGAAATCTTCCAGTCGGGCTGAGGCGGCTTTTCTGCCTTTCCACCCGTTGGGACACGTGCAGAACTTTGTTCCTTGTCTCAACAGACAGGTGATTCCAGACGCTCTGAGCACGGAGAATAGCGCTTGTACCGCATTTTCCCGTTTCTTCCTCGGTCATCCCAAGAATCTCTCCGATGTTCCTCGCGGAGCGCACGGATTGCGGGAGTTGCTGGGAATGGAGGTACCCCGCGAAGAAAGCAGACAGGAGCGCCACGCCTATGGAATTAACGACTTTTCTCAAGACTCTTCCTGACCAGTGTTTTGCCGTCATAAATACGGAGCATACCCAAATCAGACAACGTTAAAGCGAGGTCTGGGATCCCATCGCCGTTGAGATCCCCCAACGCGAAGTGGCTCCTCACAGGCACAGAGCAGAGCCTTCGAAAAGGATCGAACGATTGTCCACGGGCCCTCATCCAGCCAATCTCGCCCTTGTCCTGATCGTTGACGACGATGTCGATGATTCCATCTCCGTCGACATCCACGAACTTCAACTGAGCGGCATCTTCGATGCGGAGATCTTTCGCAAGAGTATCGGGGCGTCCGAATGCGCTTTCTTTCAACCAGCGAAGCCTCTCAAGCAGAGGCGTCGACCCAACGCTGAGGAGAAAGATGTCCGGATGACCCTTCCAGGCCGGATCTATTATCCAAACGTGACTTCGTCCTATGCTCTTGTCCGCAAGCTCGAGTGAAAACGTCTTTTGCTTATACGTGAACAAACTGTCAGCCAGCGACACGGCAAGTTCATGCTTCCCCGTGACGTTGTTACGATAGACATACGCAACGTCTGGCCGCTGATCGGAGTTGATGTTCCCCACGCCTGCTCCCAGCAGGGTACTCGTGGGCAGCAACCGAAAGCTCTGCTCGATGAATTGATGAGACCCGATTTCCTGGAAGAGCGTCATCGAGGCAGGAATGTTCCCTGCGGGAGGACTGAAGGTATAGAAATCAATCACCGGTTTCCGAAGACCGTTCCAATACAGCAACTCGACAGCGCGTTCTGTGCTAATCGTTGCGTTGGTGGATGTACGTTCTTTCTCATCCAGGGAGAAGAGAGACATTTGCCGCGAATTCGGATATGATATCAACAAACGGGCGGTTGAGTCAACAAGTGAATGAAACACAACATCGTGTGCATTTGCCGGGAGGGCGTAACTCAATTGTCCATAGAGCCCCCCCCTACCGTTGAAATAGAATGCGATGGAGTTGCTCCCTCCGGTTACGACTGCGACGTCAGAAAATCCATCGCCGTTCATGTCTGCCACAGAAACGCCCCTCGGTTTCGATCCTGTGGAGATGTCAACCGAATCCCTGATCTGAGCAGCCTGCTGAGCGTTGGCAATCGTGACGACGTGCTGTGAACCTCTGTCGAGCATCGCAACGCCCGATAGTCCGCGCCTTCCTGCAGAGTAAAGTGCAAATTGGGTGACATCCCTGCCGCAGGCGAAATCGAGGTGTTCATCGAACGTGTTATCACCCGCGTTCAGGTACACGTGAAGTGTAGAGGAGCCATCAATTCCAACGATATCCCTGAATCCGTCGCCATTGACGTCATCGACAGCAAACGCCAGGAAGGGCACATCCAGGCTGATACGCTGGCTCATTGTGAAATCACCAAGGCCATTCCCCTGAAGGATTTCGAGCTTGGCTGGACGCCTGCACGAAAGAACAATATCCAGGTTTCCATTCTGCGTGAGAGGCCTCACCGCGAAATCACGGACTTCGCCTTCCACCGGATAACTCGCCTGATCCAGGAACTTCCCCTGTCCGACACCGTACAGAAAATGAAGTTCGCTCCGCACCCAGTCGTACAACACGATATCGAGAAGGCTGTCATTGTTCAGGTGCACGAGCTTGAGGCCGCCGATGGCGTTGTCCGGAGCAAGCGCTTTGCCCTGTTTGAATTTGTCATTGCCGAATCCGAAAAATGGAATTGCACCCGGCGTGTCCCTGTCGTACGCAACGAAATCCGTCTTCCTGTCACCGTTGAGATCTCCGAACGCGATGCCGTCAGGGGCCAGTGGGAGTTGGAGTATTGAGACTGCCGTGAGTGTGTCGGCGGACAGGTTCGTGTAGAACGAAAGCGAACGGGCGACGTTATCCACACCCACGCCGACCTGTTTGTGCTCGAAAGGGAAATCCGGCAGCATGAAGTCATCGACAGGCGTCTTGAGGTAGTGCTCTCGCCAGCGGCCAGGCGTCCCGTTTGAATCAATCCAGGCTGATGTAATCGTCGCACCATGGAAGGACCAGCAGTAGAACGCCACTGGTTCGCTTGTTTTGTGGCTCAGCGTGAAGCGATCGACCTTCGCCGGAACAGAGGCAACACGTACTTGTCCGAAGGCCGTCTCCCGCGATTGTGCGCTGGTCTGATACAGCGTGAGCCAAAACGAAACAAGGGTGGCGGCAACGACGTGGGAAGAATAATGGCTTGAGTCTGAATGATTGCTCACGAGTCTCTGACACCTCTGCGACGTAGAGCGGAACATTGTACAACCAAGGCTAGGTCCTATCGTTGCTTCCGATGGAGTAATCTGAGTTTCCGCCTTCTCGAAGCATCGGCGTACCTCCGCTTCTCTGCATTCGTCACCGCTCGAACGGGCGGGGCGGGCACCGGCCTGCCGTTTTCGTCGATGGCCACGAACGTGAGGTAAGCCGTGTTGGTGAACAGCCGCTCTCCCGTCAGAAGGTTTTCCTTCGAAACGTGGACTCCTATTTCGAGAGACGTTTTGAAAACTCGGTTCACAGAAGCTTCGAGGGTCACAACATCTCCCTGAAGTATCGGGTGGTGAAAATTCAGTTCGTCCACAGACGCCGTGACACAGACACGATTCGTGTGTCGCGAAGCCGCGATAGCTGCCGCAATATCAATCCAGTGCATGAGTTGCCCGCCCAACAGGTTGCCAAGCCGATTCGTGTCGGTTGGCAGCACCATCTGCACCATTTGGACCTGTGACTCTTTTACCGTGCGAACCCGGGCGTGGGGCATTGGCTCCTCTCTCAACGTTCCGAAGAAACCGGCTGGTTCTTGCGCGGCTCAGCGGGCTTTTGCGGAGGCCGTGACAAGATCCGTTTCTGGAGATCGAGTGCGTCAGACTTCAACGTGCTGTTCGGATACTTCAGCAGGAATTTCTCGACCTCTGCCTTGGCCTCGCTGACTTTGTTGCGCATAAGCATGACCTCGGCCTTCTTGTATTGCGCCTGTTCAGCGTACGGCGTGTCATGGTACTTTTCGAGCACGTGGTCGAACGACGTCACGGCAGCCTTGTAGTATTCCATGTGGATGTACGTTATGCCGTTTTCGAATTCCTTTCGGGCTGACTTCATGTTCAGCTCCGATATTTTTGCTTCCGCCTGCGTCACGAGACTGTCTGTAGGATGATATTCGATAAAGGACTGAAACTCATCCACCGCCTGCCGCGTGTAAGTCTGATCAAGGTACGAAGCCGGCGACAACCGATAGTAGCACATTGCGCGTTGAAAGCGAGCCTGCGGGACGTACTTGCTCGTGGGCATCGTTCGCACAAGCACATCATATTCATACGCTGCGAGCACATATTCTTCCCGGCGGTACCGGCATTCAGCCATGAAGAACTGCGCCTGATCGGCAAACGTACTGCCCTGGTACTGCAGAGTCACGATTCGGAATTCCTCGTATGCATCGAGGTAGCTTTCGTCCTTGACCAGAGCCATTGCGTGCTCAAATCGTTTTTCAACCGAGAGCTGCTCAGCTTCATGAGTGGCTGCGCAACCGGCAAGAACCAGCGCACACCCAACCATCGTCGTAAGAATGACACTGCGAATCATAGTCTTCCGTTCAGTCATGATTGTTTTCAAAGTTTACGAACCACATTTTATTGCTCCTGCTGACACTGGCAGGCGAGAGTTTCTGTAGCCGCTTGAAGAACGAGTCATCCTCCGCGTCCGTCAGAGTGAATGACGGCTGGAACCCTGCACGCAGAGCAAGCAGACGGGCACGTCCAACAGTCGCCTTCCCGGCATTCCGAGCAATCGTCACTTCAACTCCCAGCCCAAACCCGGCTAACTCCCGTTGCGGCTGGTAGAACACGAAATTACCCAGTGAATAGAAAATGAGCTTGCCACGATACGATTCGACTCCCTGAACATAGTGGGGATGATGTCCCACGACGATATCAGCGCCACCGTCGATCAGCAGTTGCAGGTTTCGTCGAAGCTTCGATGACGGTCTGTCGCTGTATTCCACACCTCCGTGATAGCTCACGACAACCACATCGGCCTTCTGCCGCAATCCCCCAATATCGCTCCGACACTGCGCGCTGTCATACAGTGCGATTCGCCCACCCCACGTCCCCTGGAGATTCACGAATTCCGCGTACGCGAGGAATCCTATACGAATACCGCCTCTCTCCACAATTGCGGGGACTGCGCCCGCCATCGAATCGAACGAGGTCCCGGTGCATTCGATGCCGGCACCGCGAAGATGCAGCATCGTCTCACGCAAGGCCCTCATCCCGTAGTCGAACGCATGGTTGTTCGCAGTGGACACAACCGAGACTCCTGCCATTCGAAGGGAGACCGCACCTGATGGAGGCCCCGTAAAAATGAGATTGTACTTCGGGTGCTGCGTCTCGCCGTTCTGATCCGAAAGCTGGCTTTCGAGATTAACAAACACGACATCACCGCGAGACAGCGTCTCTTTCACATACCGAAACGGGTACTGCGTGTCTCCTCTCAGCAATTCCTGGCCCACCATACGACCCAGGTTGACATCACCGAATAAGAGGAGTGAAACCGGCCTTTCACTCAGCGCCGGCTGGGCCAGCAGAACCTCGCAGTAGAGGAGCACCAGCACAGCGATCAAGCAACGCACGCGCAATTTCAGTTCCTCACTGTAAAGAACAAGAACACGATCAAGAAAGCCCCTCCGATCAAGAGAACGGGGCCAAGAAGCCTGTCGAGAAGCGTTCGCTCGGTATCCTGTATCAGAGCAACCGCCCCTCCGTCTTCCCGGAAAGCTACCGTGTCGACAACCTGTCGCTTGAAGACCCCGAGGTATTGCGCAGACCCCGTGTCATTAGACGTTTGTCGAGCCTCGATGGCAGTCTGGATTTCGCGCCGGTACTGGCCATCTGCCAAGCCGGCATAGCGCACGCTCTGATCAAGTATAGTCACGTGAAGCTGATTCTTTGCCCGCACCTCGGAACCCTGCAACGATATGCGGATTCCCTTCCGTCCGAACAGATCCAAAAAAGCGTTCTCCACAAGCGCACGGGCAGTTCCGCCGGTAACAGCAACTCCCAGGCTTTCAAGTGTGTTGCGCGACGGGTTCATAGCGGAATAGCTTTCTTCGGCAATACCCGCCGCCTGAGAACGGAGTACCAATGCGGCACTTAGCCCGCTCACCTGCGCAGCGGCGCCGAAGAACTGCACCAGCGTTGCCAGGCCAAGAGCGAGCACTCCGCGAAGGATTCGCTGAGAGGTCATGGAGGTCAGACTCGGATTCCCCGTAGTTTCAGTGTGGCCGCAACCGCGATCTTAATGGATGCCCCCCATTGCCAGCTGTTCCAGGCGAGCGACACGCTCCTCGGTGGGCGGGTGCGTAGAGAACAATTTCATCATGCCACCGCCTCGAAGCGGATTCACGATGAACATGTGCGCCGTCGCCCTTCCCGCGTTTTCCATCGGAATGCGCTCAGCCCCGCTCTCGAGTCTTTTCAACGCACTCGCGAGACTCAGAGGCCGACCACAAATCCGCGCTCCGCCTTCATCAGCCGCAAACTCTCTGGAGCGGGAAACAGCAAACTGTATCAACATCGCGGCGATAGGAGCAAGGATGAGGAGAAGGATCTCTCCCAGCGGGTTCGAGTTTTCCCGATCCCTGCTGCCTCCTCCGAACATGGATGCGAACATAGCCATCCTGGCCATGAACATGATCGCGCCTGCCATGGCCGCGACAATCGTCCCCGTGAGAATATCCCGGTGTTTTACGTGCGCCAATTCATGGGCTATGACGCCCTCGAGCTCGTCCTCACTCAAGAGGCGCAAGATTCCTTCTGTTGCCGCTACCGCCGCGTGCTCAGGGTTCCTTCCGGTGGCAAAGGCGTTTGGTGAATCTCCCGGTACAATGTATACCTTCGGCATCGGCAATTGAGCCTGCGTCGCGAGTTTTCGCACGGTCGCATACAACCGCGGAGATTCCTGTTCACTCACTTCCTTCGCTCTGTACGTCATAAGAACGATCTTGTCCGAGAACCAATACATCCCGAAATTCATCAACAATGAAATTGCGAACGCGAAAATAAGTCCCTGTTCCTGCCCCAGCCACTGCCCTACAAGCATCATCAGGGCCATCATCAGCACCATCAAACCGACTGTCTTTACGGTACCCATGTAAATCTCTCCTCGCCGAGAAAGTGATTGTTACTCAATACCAAGGTAATTTATGAAAAAAACCAAGCAGATTCAATGGATTTAAAGCCTTCCGATTGAACCGGAGGCCCCGACATGCGACTTCCGCCGGAGCGCAGCTGCTTCAACAACGAAACTGATGATCTCAGGAGGGTTTTTCGGAAGAGCGCATGCCGCCACCGGCACGGATACGCTTGAGGGATTCTTCAACCAATCGGGGATCTTCATCGAGAAAATGACGTGAAAAGCGACGAGCTCTCTGAACCTCAAGGGAATCGACTTCAGCCGACACGAAATCCTCTTCGAAGAGCTTGGCTGTTGAGATCATTACGCCGCCGGGGTTCACGACAACCGACCCGCCCCAGAAATTCACTCCGTCTTCATAACCAACCCGATTCGCGAACACCACGTAGGAACTCAGAAGTCTTGCATACACACGATGATGTTCGTGGTTCACGCGCGCGGCGTCCATTTCGGCGCTCCCAGGAGCAACACGCGAGGGGCTCGCGGTCAGCGAGAACAGAACCTCAGCTCCATCCAGCGCAAGGAGATAAGGGAGGGACATATGCCAGAGATCCTCGCAGATAAGCATTCCGAATCTTCCATGTTTCGAATCGAATGCAGCCACTTCACTCCCTTGACTGAAGTAGCGCCCTTCTTCGAACATTCCGTATGTCGGAGGATAGATCTTCCTGTGAACATGGCGTATCAAACCATCTTCGAGAAACACTGCGGAGTTGTAGATTCCATGGTTCTCTGCGCTCTCAACCATTCCAAAGACGATCGAGACGGATTTGCTTGCTTCCTTGAGTCGAGAGAGACGGGGATCTGAAAATGGATCCAAAGCAACATCCCATGCCAGATCGCGAAGAGTGTAGCCGGTGAGGCTCAACTCGGGAAATATGACGAGGTCGGCCCCTTCCTTCTTCGCCCTGTCCACTGCATCCAAATGGCGGTTGAGGTTGGCCTCAATATTACCAACTGCTGCGTCGACCTGGGCTATTGCAAGTTTGAATTTCATAGTGAGAAGTGCAGGTGTGAGATTAGTGCAACAGGACGTGTGCCCGTCCGTTCCGGCTTATGAAATATCGACAGTATTTGGTAGTTCGTTTTTGTCCCCGGAACGAGCGGGAAAGTGAGAGGCCAGATGATCGGTCACTTCTCGAACCGCGTCAAGCAATCCCTGACGGTATTCCTTCGTTGCGAATCTTGCTGCCATGGTCTGAGCCACTCCCTGCCAGACAGACGGTCCCACTTTTTCATTGATATGTTCGTCGGCGAGTATAAAAAACTCACGCGCCTCCAGCAGAATAAAAATCAAAACGCCGGTTCGTTCTTCCGTTTTCATCATGCCGAGATGGACAAATTCCAACCTGGCAAGTTGTTCCACCGACAGCGCCTTTTCTTTCCTCGATCGCTTCTGCCGGATTGCCACTCGCAATTCCCCTGCAGTCCGTTTCTCCTGTTCGGCAATCGCGCCGGCGATGTCAGCCAGATCTTGCTTAGAAAGGAATTGTTTCACAAGGTTTGCCACACGTCACCTCACGATAGGTCAATCATCTTGATGTCCTTGATGTACTGCACGGTCTTGTCTTCTTTCAGATTGATCAGCTTTTCCATCTTTGACTCGATCCGTTCGACATTCTCCCGGATGATCGACAGGTATTTCGCTCTCTTCTCGGTGTTACCATTCTTGATGAGTTCGCCAACAAGACCCTTCATGTTCTGAAGAGGAATCGAGATCTCCCCCGCTATTCCCACGATCATTTCCTGCATCGCTTCGAGCCGTTTCTGGCGGATTTCCAGCTCGGCAACTTCCTTCTGAAACTTCCGTTTCTCGACGACGGTCATGATTGTCTTCGGCAGAATCGGAGTACTGATTTCTTCTTTCACCAGGTAGTCGCGCACGCCGAGTTTCATGACTTCCACGGCGAGATTCATGTCCTTGTTGACGGTGAGAAACACGACCGGCGTATCGACTTCTCGTTCCTGCATGGCTCGCGTGATTTCGAGGCCGTTCATCCCGGGAAGGAAATAGTCCATCAGGATCACATCGATCGCGGGATTGCGCACAGCCTCTTCGATCCCTTCCGGGCCATTCTCTTTCCAGAGCACTTCGATTTCAGCATCTTCGAATCGACTCAGGTAAATCTTCACGAGCTTTGCAAAGTCGATATTGTCTTCGACAAGCAGTACGGTAATATGCTTTTTCGCAGCCATGGCGCTCTCACTACTTGGTTTGTGATCTGGCCGCTTTCGACCAGTATTCCTGGATTGTCTTCAGCATCGGGTCAATGTCGTTGAGGATGGCAGTCTTCGACACATAGCTGCTTGCGCCAAGTTCGTATGCCCTCCGTACATCCTCTTCACGTTCCGAACTGCTGACGATGATCACCGGTATCGGTTTCGTGGATTCCCCTTCCTTGAGAAGCCTGAGCACTTCCCTTCCGTCGAGGCGCGGAAGATTCAGGTCCAGAAAAATGAAATCCGGCACTGCCTTCTGATCTGCTGTGAGCGTCTTCAGGTAATCGAGGGCGTTCCTGCCATCTTCGAAATAGGTGAACTCGTCGGCCCGTCCGCTTTTCCTGAACGCCCATTGGAGAATTTTTGCATGGTCGCGATTATCGTCTATCAACAGAATTTTCAGAGGCGCTGCGGTCAACTCTTCTTCTCTCCCTAGGCTGATGGCATCGTGAAGAAAAACGTGGCACCCTGCCCCAATGTCGATTCCACCCAGATCTTCCCTCCGCTGGATTCGATGATCTTTCGAACGATGGTCAATCCCGCACCAACGCCTTCGTACTCATCCTTCCTGTGGAGACGCTGGAAGATCAGGAAGATCTTTTCAAAATGGGTCGGTTCAATGCCAATTCCGTTGTCCTGGACAAACAGCGCTGCGCCTTCCGGCGTCGAACGCGCTCCGATCTCAATGCGCGGGATCTGTTTGTCACAAAATTTCAGAGCATTGGCAATCAAGTTGCGGAATACAATCCGCAAATGCGTGTCCACCCCCACGATTGCAGGCAACTTTTCCTGCACCACGATAACCGCTTTGCGTTCGCGTATCGAAAAACGCAGTTCCTCAAGCACTTCGTTGATCAGCGGAGCGAGGTCGATCGTTGACCGCTTCTCCGTCAGCTTGCTGATCCGTGACAGCAGCAGCAGATCATCGATCAAACGCTTCATATGCTGGCACGAATCCATGACAGCCTGAAGGTATTCGCGTCCACCTTTGTCGAGCTGATGCTGGTATTCGTGATGAATCATCTTCGTATAACCCTCGACGCTGATCAACGGCTCTTTCAGATCGTGCGAGACCACGTACGTGAAATCATCAAGTTCCTTGTTGCGTGCTTCGATTTCGCGCGATTTCCGGACCGTTTCGTGATACAGTTGCGCTTTCTCAACCGAAATGCCCGCAAGATGCGCTATACTCTGCAACAGGGTCAGATGCTCCTGCGAGTAGCTCTCCGGTGTGTAGGAATGTACCGAGAGCACGCCGATAATTGTCTGCTTTGAGACCATTGGTACCATCATCAGCGAAGAAGCCGTGGATTCCCCCACTGCCTGGAGTTGATTCGCTCCTGGTTCCGTTCTCAGCTGTAACAGGGGCTTCCGGGTCGAGATGACAGTCAATCTCGACTGTGACTTGTCGAGCGCTTCCGTCATGTGCGGCACGGCAATCTCAGCCCGCCTGCCGTTGACCAAGTCGACTGCGTAGACAGGTCGAATTTCACGCCGCTCGTCATCATAGAGATCAATGGAAAACCCATCGACGGGGATGACCTTCTCTACTTGCTCGTACGTATTCCGGGCAATTTCTTGGATGTTGAGCGTCTCCGTGAGAGCGCTGCTAAGATCGTACAAAACCTGGAGTCTCTGGAGCTGCCGGCTCAGTTCTTCACGCGAGGCCTGACGTTCGCTGATGTCGCGCGCGATGTTGACCATCAGAACCGGATCGCCGGTGGCATTGCGCAGCAAGGTCGTGTTCAAGCTCACCGCCACGCGTTCTCCGTTTTTCCGCAGCCACGTGATATCGAAATCGCGCAATACGTTGTGCTCGCGTAATTGTTCCAACCAGCTCATGAATGACCCAAGGCTCTCCTCAGGGACCCATGGATACGGTATCTCTGCGGCAAAGGCCTCACGCCGCGAGAACCCCGTGAACCGTTGGAACTCGTCATTAACATCAAGGACCTTTCCCTGAAGGTCTGTGATCACCAGGGCGTCGACCATCGAATTGATGACGTTCCGTAGAAGGCTTTCGGAGTCGGTGAGGCGCTTTTCGAGTTCTTTCCGGTCGGTGATGTCGCCGATCGTCACGTTCAGAGCTGGCGCTCCCCTGTACCAAATCAGCGCAAACGATGTCTCCACGTCGACGGTCGCCCCTCCTGGCTTGAGCATGCGGGTTTCAAAACGCATGGGAATCGCCTCGCCCCGGAACACCCTGTGCTGCAGCAAGGAAAAGAACATGCGCGAACCGTCATCCAGGAATTCCCGGATTTCCTTCCCCACAATCTCTTCACCTGACCGGTAACCGAGAAGCTTGCAGAATGTTGGATTTACAACCGCCAGCTTTTCAGTCTGCAGTATTGCGATTCCGTACGGAGAATGTTGAAACAGAGAATGGTAGTCGGTGTCTTCGTCACCCCAGGGGACGGAGAAGAACTCGTCCAACAAAGCCGTAGTCCCGCGAGCCTTTACTGCCAAACCCTCGTTTGAAGTTTGCTCATGGATGCGCGCAAGACCAATAAGCCTCAACTCTCCGTCGAGAATCGTCGCATGCAGTCGCAGCCTCAGCGGTTTGCCTTCCTTCTGCTCGAACGCAACTTCGGCATCAAGGGCTTCTCCATGAGAGAGCCTGGCCCGGAATCCCCCCACAGTGCTGGTGCCACGAAGAGTGAAAATCGCATCAAGCGTCTTCCGCTGCAATACACTGCGCCGCCGATTCAAGAGCTTGACTACGCTTTCATTCGCCTCAAGGCACCGGCCGAACCGATCGGTAATGAGAAGAGGAACAAAGGATTTTCCAAAAGCTGATTTGAACACGTCAATGTGCGGCTCAGGAGAGGGGTTTTTCGCATCTCTCGGCGTGGTGCTCTTGCTCGCCACCCGCTTCTTCACTCTTCCCTTGGAACCCCGATATGTGGCGGAGGTGCTCTTCATGACCTCTCGATCAGATCCACCGGAGTGACTGCACGCCTCCCTACGAACCTGGAAAGTTCTGAGATGCGATCAAGGAGATGGCGGAATTTTTCCGGTTTGAGTGACTGGAAACCGTCGGAAAACGCAGCCGTGGGATCCTGGTGAACTTCAATCATGAGGCCGTCAGCACCGGCGACAATCGCGGCTTGAGCCATCGGGACCACAAGGTCCCAGGCACCAGTTCCGTGACTCGGATCGACAATGATGGGCAAATGCGAAAGTTTCTTCACAAGAGGCACCGCGTTCAGGTCCAGCGTGTTGCGAGTGTACGGTTCGAAGGTACGGATCCCTCGTTCGCACAGCACGATGTTGTAGTTTCCGCGCGAGGCGATATACTCTGCCGACATCAGGAGCTCCTCGATCGTCGCGGAAAGACCCCGCTTAAGGATCACCGGTTTCCCGGATTCACCTACCTTCTCAAGGAGAGAGAAATTGTACATGTTCCGCGCACCGATCTGAAGAACGTCGGCATACTGTGCAACCATCGGAAGTGTCTCCGTATCCTTCACCTCCGTTACTACGTGCATGCCCCACTTGTCTGCCGCTTCGCGGAGCAGTTCCAATCCTTCATTCTTCAGTCCCTGGAATGAGTAAGGAGATGACCTGGGTTTGAAGGCACCGCCGCGCAGAAACCTGACCCCCATCCCGCTTAGAATCTCAGCGATTTCAAAAATCTGGCCGCGACTCTCCACCGCACAGGGACCGGCAATCATTGTCAATTCCCGACCACCGATACGGTCTCCACCCACGGCGACTACCGTATCGTCGGGTTTGACTTCCCTGCTGACTAGTTTGTACGGTTTTGAAACAGGAACGGCATCCTGAACACCCGGGAGGCTTCGAAAAAGATCAGGGTCAAGTCCCCCCTTGTTACCCGTAATTCCGATTGCCACCCGCTGCGCACCTGGAATTTCATGGGGAGTGTAGCCAAGGGAGACAATCCTCTGCTTCACTTTCTCGAGCTCTTCGTTCGAGACTCCCTGTTTCATCAATACAAGCATCGCATCTCTCCGCTTTCATTCACACTGTTACCAGCTGCCCGAGGATCCACCGCCCCCGGCCATTCCTCCTCCACCACTGAACCCGCCACCGCCGCCAAAGGAACCTCCACCCGACGATCCCCCGCCAAATCCTCCTCCTCCGATGTAGGGCCATCCCCATCCCGAGCGATACATCGAGCCCCCTGAACCGATGACAGTGCGCCTTCGCGACGAGAACATCGGCAGCACGAATGCTCCCATGATGCCGAAGAATAGCATCGCGAGTATAACTGATGTCAGAGGAGCCTTCTTGCCTTTCGGCCCAACCTTGTATTCACCGGCGGTCGCAGAGATGATCGCCGTTACCGCACCATCCAGGCCTCCGTAGAAATCCCCCGTTCTGAAGCGCGGGTTCATCTCGCGTTCTCGTATCTGCATCGTGGCGGCGTCAGTGAGGACGCCTTCCAGCCCATAGCCGACCTCGATCCTCGCCTTCCGGTCCGCTTTGGCTATCAGAATGAGGATTCCGTTGTCTTTCCCCTTCTGACCAAGCTTGTTCTTCTCGAATACCCGCATGGAGTAGTCTTCAAGCGACCCGCCCTCGAGGGAATTGATGAGAAGGATCGCGACCTGCGTCGAGGTGGAATCTTCAAACTGCTTGAGACGCGCATCCAGAGCCCGCCACTGATTGAAGCTGAGCGAGTTCGTGAAATCGGTTACTCGCTGCTGCAATTGCGGCACTTCCGGCTGTGCTCGAAGCGTCGCCGAACAGAGTGAAAGCATTATCAGCAACAGAACCCGAAAGGTTCGCATATGGATTCCTCAGAATTTAACTTTCGGAGCCTGATCGGCTCCGGTTGCTGCCGCGAAATACGACTTCTCCTTGAACCCGCCCATAGAAGCGATGAAAGAAGCAGGGAATCGGCGAATCATTGTGTTGTAGGCCTGTACCGTCTCGTTAAACCTGCGCCGTTCCACCGAGATCCTGTTTTCGGTCCCTTCAAGCTCCTTCTGCAGCGCAAGGAAGTTCTCGTTTGACCGCAGCGTAGGGTAGTTTTCCGTCACCACGAGAAGACGTGACAGCGCCGAACTCAAACCATCCTGGGCCTGTTGAAATTTCGCAAAAGCCTTTGGATCGTTCAGTACTTCGGGCGTAATGGACATTTGGCCAACGCGGGATCTGGCGGCCGTTACGTTCTCAAGCACTTCCTTCTCCTGTTTGGCAAATCCTTTTACCGTCTCGATCAGGTTCGGAATGAGATCATACCGCCTCTGATACTGGTTCTCCACCTGGCTCCAGCCAGCCTTCACCCCTTCTTCAGCGCTTACAATTTTGTTGTTGACGGAAATACCATAGCCAACAAATCCGAGCACAATGAGAACTACGAAAGCAACGACTCCCAGAACTATCGCCAACGTTCGATTCATAGGGAAACTCCGATATAAATGAATGAGTGCTTCAACTGCGTTTCTTCACAGCAAAGACTTCTAGCGCCACACGGCTGTCATAGATTGGAAATTCGCCGCTTATACAGTTTATATCAAGAATATCATGAGCATTGTACCAAAACTTGGCAGGAAAAACAAGGACTGGCGGTTTCGGATAATCATCCATTTTCGCTCCAGGAAGCAGATTTCCGGACTCAATGTCTACGGGAAGCTCCGTCATGAACAAAAAAAAGGCGACCCGCGAGTCGCCTTTGAATGGGCATTACGTTCCTACGGATCCTGAATACTACTTCAAGAGCGCCCTCGAGATGACGATCTTCTGAATCTCCGATGTTCCCTCATAGATTTCCGTTATTTTCGAATCACGGAGAAAGCGCTCCACGTGGTACTCACGCATGTACCCATATCCCCCATGAATCTGAATAGCTTCGAGCGCGCAATGAACTGCGGTCTTTGAAGCGAAGAGCTTCGCCATCGCAGCCTCAGCGGCGAAGGGCTCTTTGCGATCTTTCAGCGCGGCCGCGTGAAGAATCAAATACCGGGAGGCCTCGATGTCAGTCGCCATCTCTGCGAGCTTGAACTGGATCGCCTGCAATTCAGAAATCGGCTTATCAAATGCCTTCCGTTCCTTGCTGTATTTTATTGACGCGTCAAGCGAGGCTTCGGCTATCGCGAGACCCTGGGTAGCGACCCCGATACGCCCGCCATCCAGCGTTTTGAGGGCGAACTTGATACCGAATCCCTCTTCCCCTATCCGGTTTGCCGCCGGAACACGGCACTCTTCGAATGCGAGCGAGACCGTATCTGAGCTCCTGATCCCCATCTTTTTTTCCTTTTTCGCCACCGAGAATCCCGGGATCCCCTTCTCGACAATGAATGCACTTATTCCCCGCGCGCCTTTCGACCGGTCGGTCGCTGCGATCACGATGACCACATCTGCGTTCGAACCGTTTGTAATGAAGTTCTTTGTTCCATTGAGAACATAATGGTCACCGTCCCGCCGGGCCGTCGTGCGCTGGTTCGTGGCATCGCTTCCCGCTTCAGGTTCAGAAAGTGCGAATGCCCCGAGTTTCTTCCCGGACGCGAGATCGATGAGATATTTTTGTTTCTGTTCGTCCGAACCATGCATGTCCAGTCCCCAGCAGACAAGCGAGTTGTTGACCGACATGATCACACACGCTGAAGCGTCGACTTTCCCTATTTCTTCGAGGGCGAGCACATACGAGATCGTATCGAGCCCGGCTCCCCCGTATTCTTCCGACACCATCATCCCCATGAACCCCAGTTCCCCCATCTTCTTCACGGCCTCATACGGGAACAGTTCTTTTTCATCGCGTTCCAACACGGTCGGAGCGAGCTTGTCCTGCGCAAATTTCCGCGCCGTGTCCCTGATCATCAGGTGAGTATCCGAGTACTGGAAATCCATAAGATTCCGTCAGGTTGTGTACGTGTAAAATCCCCGGCCCGTTTTCCGTCCAAGATGTCCTGCTGCAACCATCTTCTTCAGAAGTGGGCACGGGCGGTACTTTGAATCTCCAAGTCCCTTGTGGAGAACTTCCATGATCGACAAACAGACATCCAGGCCGATGAAATCCGCCAGGGTCAGCGGACCCATCGGGTGATTCATGCCGAGTTTCATGACCGTGTCAATCGATTCGGGGGTCGCAACTCCTTCCATGACACAGTACATCGCCTCGTTGAGCATCGGCAGTAAAACCCGGTTTGAGACGAATCCCGGATAGTCATTCACCTCAACAGGCACCTTCTCGAGCGATTCAGAAAGCGACTTCACTGTCTGGTACGTTTCATCTGTCGTCGCAAGTCCGCGTATGACCTCAACGAGTTTCATGACAGGGACGGGATTCATGAAGTGCATCCCGATGACCTTCGCAGGCCTTGCGGTGACGGCGGCCAACTCTGTGATCGAGATCGACGACGTATTGGATGCGAGGATTGTGGAGACTTTCGCAAACCTGTCGAAATCCCTGAAGAGCTGTTTCTTGATCGGCTCGTTCTCGGTGGCCGCTTCGATAATGATGTCGGCCCCGCTGCACGCTGCTTCGAGGATCAGCTCCGCCTTGATTCGGCCAACCGTCACCGCCTTTTTCTCTTCGGTGATTGCCCCCTTCTTGACCTGCCGATCAAGATTCGCTCGAATAGTCTGGAGACCACGGTCAATGAACTCTTGTTTGACATCGTGGAGCGTCACCGCATAGCCGAACTGTGCGAATGTGTGGGCAATGCCATTGCCCATGGTACCAGCTCCGACAACTGTCACCGCTTTGATCTGTTCCGTTATCATCGCATTGGATTCCGTTTCACGTTAAGAATGCACCACTTCACTTGAGAAGCTCGACAACTACCGCGCTCGCCTCACCCCCACCGATGCAGATTGCCGCCAATCCCCGCCTCTTGTTTCGTTGTTTCAGTGCATGGAGCAACGTTACGAGGATTCGTGCGCCGCTTGCGCCGATGGGATGTCCCAAAGCCACAGCCCCGCCATTGACGTTTAGCTTCTCCATATCGATTCCCACCATCTTCTGGACTGCGAGCGAAACAACCGAGAACGCTTCATTGACTTCAAAGAGGTCGATGTCCTCGACTTTCAGGTCGCATCGTGTGAGTACCTTCTTAATCACATCCACCGGTGCTGTTGTAAACCACTCCGGTTTTTTCGCGGACGATGCAAAGCCAACAATTCTTGCCAATGGTTTCACGCCGAGATGTGCCGCCCTCGTCGTTGACATCACAGACAACGCTGCGGCGCCATCGTTGATTTTCGACGCATTTGCTGCGGTGACAGTCCCATCCTGCTGAAATGCCGGTTTTAACTTCGGTACTTTTTCGAAATCCGTTTTGAAAGGCTCCTCGTCCTGTTCAACGAGACTGTCGCCTTGCTTGTTCTTGAGCGTCACGGGGATAACTTCCTCCTTGAACCTGCCGTCAGTCCAGGAACTTTGTGCCCGTTTGTAGCTGAGGATGGCGAATTCATCCTGGGCTTCCCTGGGGATGGAACATTCACGCGCACAGATTTCCGCGGCGTTCCCCATGTGGAAATCGTTGTAAACATCCCACAGGCCATCCCTGATCATCGAATCGATGATCTTGCCATGGCCCATTTTGTATCCATCACGCGCCTTTTCGAGCAGGTATGGCGAGTTCGACATGCTTTCCATACCGCCTGCAACAATTGAATCCGCATCTCCCAGCTGTATGGCCTGGGCTGCGAGCATGACAGCCTTGAGACCGGAGCCGCACATCTTGTTGATCGTCAGACATTCGACTGAATCCGGGAGACCCGCGAACAGCGCGGCCTGACGGGCGGGGGCCTGTCCAATGCCGGCAGCCAGGACGTTTCCCATAATGACTTCCTGCACATCGGTCTTCCCGATACCAGCTCTGCGAACCGCCTCCTCGACTACAAGAGCGCCAAGCCGGGGAGCACTGACCGAAGCGAGCGATCCCATGAATGAGCCAATAGGGGTCCTGCAGGCACCCACGATGACGACATCGTTTGCCATACTCAGTTCTTTCCGAATGATTGGACTATCAGGAAGGATTCACGCCGCATGCAATACCACGCTCCCCACTGCTCCCCCACACTACAGGATCAGCTATTCATCGACTTCAGGAATTCTTTGTTCGATTTCGTTCCCCTCATCTTCTCAAGCAGGAATTCCATTGCCTCCACGGGCGTAAGGTCGCTCAGCAGTTTTCGGAGGATCCAGACACGAGCGAGTTCCTCCGCATCCTGAAGGAGTTCTTCTTTGCGTGTTCCAGACCGGTTGACGTCGATCGCCGGGAAGACTCGACGATCGCTCAGCTTGCGGTCGAGCACAATTTCGTTGTTGCCGGTTCCCTTGAATTCTTCGAAGATAACTTCGTCCATACGGCTGCCGGTTTCGACAAGAGCCGTTGCAATAATCGTAAGGCTCCCTCCTTCTTCGATGTTTCGTGCTGCTCCGAAGAAGCGTTTCGGCCTGTGGAGAGCGTTTGCGTCCACACCGCCGGAGAGGATCTTGCCGCTGTGAGGAATAACGGTATTGTGTGCACGGGCAAGCCGTGTAATGCTATCCAGGAGAATAACCACGTCCTTTTTCGCTTCCACAAGGCGTTTCGCCTTCTCCAGTACCATGTCGGACACCTGCACGTGCCTCTCGGGTGGTTCGTCAAACGTAGAACTCACCACTTCAGCACCGACTGTCCGCTCCATATCGGTCACTTCTTCGGGGCGTTCGTCGATCAACAATACGATGAGCTTTACTTCTGGATGATTACGGAGGATGCTGTTTGCGATCTTCTGCAAGATAACCGTCTTGCCTGCTTTTGGCGGAGAAACGATCATACCGCGCTGACCTTTGCCTATGGGGGCGAGGAGGTCCATAATCCTCATCGAATACTCACCAGGCGCAGTCTCGAGCTTGAGCCGACTTGTGGGGTACAACGGCGTCAGGTTGTCGAACAGCGTCCGTTCCCTGATTACGTCCGGATGGTCGTCGTTGACGGCCTCGACGCGCAGGAGTGCGAAGAACCGTTCGCCTTCCTTGGGGGGGCGAACCTGGCCGCTCACACTATCTCCCGTCCGAAGGCCGAATTTCTTGATCTGAGAGGGAGAAACGTAAATGTCGTCGGGAGAGGGAAGATAGTTGTAGTTTACGGAACGCAGAAAGCCATACCCGTCCGGCAGTACCTCAAGAACCCCTTTGCTGAAGCTAAGGCCGTCCTTCGTTGTCTGAGCTTCGAGAATCTTGAAAATGAGTTCCTGTTTTCGAAGATCACTGTACCCTGAAATATTCAGTTCTTTTGCAATCTGATTCAGCTCGGCGATCTTTTTGGACTTGAGTTCGGTAATGTCCATTGGCATAGTAGAACGATCCTATTGGAAGAAAGATGGAGTTGGAGAAATCTGAAAACGAAATCCTCTCGTTGGCGCTGAGGATGACCTACGTTGAAGTATCAAAGGTTGGGAGTAGCGATTTGACGATTGAGAAGTGAATTGGTTGGATGACAAACAACACGAACAGAAGAAACTTCAAGAACTACGGGGGTAATATACCCCAATGAGCCCTGATTGTCAAGCCCTTTTTAGGCCCAGAGCTGCCACGGCTTCGCCGACGACAAAATGCGACCCTGTGACGAGAATCGTTCCATTCGGTCCGGCGAGCTCCATCGCAAGCCTGATACCTCCTTCAACACTCAGAGCTGCCCGGGTTCTGCATTTCTCCCTTTCAAATGCTGCTGCAATATCGCTTGCAGAGCGTGACCTGGGCGTATGAGCAGCTACTGCCACGACCTGATCGGAGAGCCGAGAGGCGAGCCCGTTTCGAAGTGCTGCCTCATCGATCCGAAATGAACCCGAATCATTCAGCACCTGAACGGCCCGAAGTGCAACCCCCAGATTCCCCAGCTGGTACTGTCCGGGCAGGGAGACCCGGAGGTTCTTATACTTGTTCTTTCCCAAGGTGAAATCGACCAAAGTTCCTTCAAGTGTAGCCTCTCTCACCCTGGCGCGGTACCCGGTTCCGAGAAACAATGGAGCGTGGTTCTGTCTGCATGCTCTTTTCAACACAGCAAGAGCCCGCGGCTCACGAATTCCTGTGACACAGGGAGTGTCCTTCTTCACAATCCCAGCTTTCTCAAGAGCGATCTTCTCCAGAGTATCTCCCAGTATTTCGGTGTGCTCCAGGCCGATGTTCGTGATAACAGAGCAGACCGGACGCAACACATTCGTCGAGTCGAGCCGACCGCCGAGACCGGTTTCGATGACCGCGACATCGACCTCCCGCTGGGCAAAGTGGGCAAACGCAATAGCCGTTGTCGCTTCGAAAAACGTGGGATGGTGCCTGAGTATCGACCGCTTCAGAAACGTGGTGAGCCTGCTCAATGAGGCACGCGGGATCGCTTTTCCGTCGATGCGGATCCTCTCCTCGAACTTGACGAGGTGGGGTGAAGTATACAGCCCGGTCTTATATCCTGCCGCTGTCAGCATCGCAGCGAGCATCGACGCAGTCGACCCTTTGCCATTCGTACCGGCGATGTGCACGGAGGGGAATTCCTTCTGCGGATCTTTCAACTCCTTGAGGAGCCGGGAGATCCCTTCGAGGCCAAATTTCATTCCGAGCCGTTCAAGCCCGAAAAGGAGTTGAATGGATTGAGAGTATGTGAGCAAGGGAAATGAGGAAAAGGTCAAAGCCAGGATTGCATGACGGAAAACTGCACATTTGACTCCATGGCACGGACAAGTTGTCCCACATCCGAAAGACCCTGCGACTCGGCAAATGCTCGCAGCCCCTTCGCAACCTTGACGCCTGTCGAGGGATCGACAAAGTTCGCTGTGCCAACCTGAACGGCCGTCGCGCCGACGAGCAGGAATTCGGCAGCATCTTCGGCAGTCATAATTCCGCCGATGCCGATGATTGGTATCTTCACCACCTGAGCCACTTCATAGACTTTCGCGAGAGCTACCGGCTTGATTGCAGGACCGGAAAGTCCGCCTGTCACAGTTGAAAGCTTGGGTTTGCGCGCGCGGATGTCGACAGCCATGCCTATAAGCGTATTTATGACCGAAACCGCATCTGCGCCAGCTTCCTCGACTGCTTTCGCGAACTCGGATATGTGCGTGACGTTTGGCGTCAGTTTCAGAATGAGGGGTTTTTGAGTCAAGGGCCTGAGCCGCGCGGTGATCTGGCGTGTCATGTCGCAGTTGGTCCCGAAGTTCAGGCCCCCTTCCTTCACATTGGGGCACGAAATGTTGATCTCGTATCCGTGGATCCCTTCCTGCTGTTCCAGAAGGGATAAGACGTCGCAATACTCCTGCACCGAACTCGCCGCTATGTTGGCAATAATCGTTGTGTTGAGAGTCCTGAGATACGGCAGCTTCTCCTGAATGAACGAATGCACGCCGATATTCGCCAGACCGATGGAGTTTAGCATGCCGCTTGGCGTTTCAACAATGCGACGCGGCGGATTACCATCGCGGGGTTTCCAGGACAACGACTTTGTGCAGATCCCTCCGAGTTCGTTTACGTCCACGAGATGTTTGACCTCGTCGCCATAGCCAAACGTGCCCGATGCAACCAGCACCCGGTTTCGAAATTCGACGCCTCGTATGGAGAAGGATTCTTTCATACACTACCGAAGAATGACATCTTTACTTTTAAAGGTCGGGCCATCTGTGCAGACAAGGGCATACTTCTTCTTGCCGTCAGTCCGCTCAACGGGACATCCCTGACAAATCCCCATTCCGCACGCCATATCTCCTTCCAGGGAAAGTTCGCACTCAATTCCCATGCTGGACGCGTAAGCAGACAACGCCTTCAACATAGCGGTGGGACCACAACCGAATACTTTCACATTCGTTCCAACCACACCTCTCAATTCGGCCTTCAGGAGGTCAACGACATTCCCTTTGAGCCCCATAGATCCATCATCCGTTGCTACCCGGATATTTCTGAGATGATGTTCAGTCACCTGGGAGCGGGTACGGGCTCCAATCAGCGTGACGATTTCTTTCTTCTCTTTGAGCAGGAAATCCGTGAGAAATGGAAACGGGGCCACTCCCAATCCACCGCCAACCAGGATCGCTTTGGCAAAGTCCCCCGATGTGCCGAACGGAGTCCCGAGCGGCCCGAGGACATCGAGCACATCGCCGGGCTGCTTCAATGAAAGCATCTTCGTTCCGTGCCCAATGACGTTGAACATCAGCTCAACCAGATCGCCATCGACGCGTGAGATACTGAAAGGTCTCCGAAGGAGCGGCAAACATCCCTCACCGCATCGGATATTGACAAACTGACCAGGGGCCGATCGTCGCACAATCTCGGGAGATCGCATTGCCAACCGGTAGATGCTCTCGGCAACCTCTTTGCGGCTGACGACCTCGACTGAAGACTGGATAATTGCTGTACGGGCTTCGTTCACTACTTTTCCTTCTTACCTTCACGTTTCACTGTGTCGACTTCAACTGGGGGCTTCTTTTGCATGAGATCCGGTTCGAATCGCATGCGCAATGAATCAGGCATCGGGGGACGCGTGATGTTCCGGTGCTCCGTGGAATCGTCCGCGATTTTCGGAATCGCCATTTTCGTCCCCTTCATCGTCGAATCCGGAAGGGCTTTTGCAGGCACGCCGCTGCCAGCGGACTTGACACTGTCCGGGAGTGCTTTCTTCAGCGAATCGGCGGCAGGCTTCACTGGCGCTTCAAGGGGAGGAATTCGTTTCTGTGCGGCCAGGCCATATTTGGTGGCAGCGAATTTCTGCGCAAGGGTATTGTATTGCGAAAGAGCGCTATCCGGACGCGCGAGATAATTCTCATAGATCCAAGCCATAGTGTATCTGCTTTTCGCCACAAGCGGGGATTCTCCAAACTCGCCTACGATCCGCCACAGAGTATCGAGCGCCCTCTTGTGTTCGCCGGCATACATGAGCGATTCCGCGACCGCGTACACTCCTGCAGCGGGATCCACTTCCTTCATGGTTGGACGAAAACCGAGCGCGATGCGAGACTCTTCCGCGTATGTGGATTTCGGATATTTCTCCGTGATGAGCAGATAGAGGTCTTCTTCGTTTCCATATTTCTTTTCAGCATTTGCGCGCGCAACCTCCGCCAATACGTACAGGGCCCGGGGCGTTTGGATGCTGTCGATTCCCAGCTTGAGCGATTTGCTCAGCCAGTAGAACGCAGAGTCCGGAACGTCCAAATCTGCATAGAACAACTCACCCGTGAGGTATGAAAGCTTCCCGAGCGACGCGATCAGTGTGTCTTTCTTAGGCTTCGGCCAGTACTTTGGGAGATCTTTGGCTTTCGTTTGGGTCGAATCCCGCATAGCCATGGAGTGAAGAGTGTCACCGCGGGCGTTGAGCGTATCTCTTCGCGCGAAGACAAGGGCGCTGTCACCTTTTGGCCGGAGCGAATCGGTTTTGGCCGAGGTGATCGCGGAGTCCACCCTAGCGCTAATGAGTACGGAGTCCCGTTGTGGAGCCGCTGTGGAATCCCTTGTTACTGATGCAATGGTACGGCTTTTCCTCGTCGATGAGACAGCCTGCTCTTTCATGCTCTGGCCCAGCGAGGAATCGGGTTTTGTCCTCCCTTCAAGCGTATCCTTCTTGATCCAGAGGCTGTCGATATCGAGGATAGAATAAATACTGTCCAGTTTGAAATACTGCGTCTGCAACCGGAAATAGCTTTCGAAGGCCGCGACTCTTTTTGTGGCGTCCTGCGTCAGTTCCGTCGGCCCACCGACCAGGGCGTGCGAATATGCCAGACGCGCGTCTGC